>NZ_BSNL01000006.1 GCF_030159975.1 Sulfitobacter pacificus | reverse complement strand
ACGAGTCCACAGATTGAGCAAGAGGTCCGTCCACCGGTTAAATGGAAATTTCCTCGACGAGAGAGGCAATTTCGGCCGAATCCACCCATGAAACTAAAGCGACATTGAGACTGTGCTGCAGCTTATTCTAATATGTCCGATAATGCAAACTTATTGGACATAACAAATGAGATCAAGGTGGGGCGGTTATGGCGCAATTTTCTGGCAGAAAGCGCCGCTCTGATGTAGGCTTTAGGCATGACTTTTGCCCGGCCAGATCATTCCAGCGACCTCGACACGTTACCCCGGATGCCTGCCTGGGTCACCTCTGCCCGTGCCGAAACCCTTGAAGATGTTGCATTTTTGTCGGGCGCCGCGCTGAACCACCTGCATGTTGTGCTCGGACGCGCGGAGGTGCCCCAAGCCTTGTTGCGGGACCGGCTCGCGCTGCGCGCAGCGGAGGCTTGTGTCGCGTTCTCTGGCCGACCAGAGAGGGCAGGGGACCTGCGCGACGCGGTGCACCTACTGCGCCCCGGCGATCTTCCCGGACCGGGCGGTGAAACCTACCTTGCGTGGCGGCGCGCGGTGGAGCGGCCGGTGTCGATCAAGGCTCTGGGCCGAGCCTTGCCGACCCTCGAGCAAGGCCAGATCGCGACTTGGCTAGATGCGGGTCAGGGGGCGCCCGTTGGCCGAGCTGCGATGGTGCTCGAGGCAGTATTTCGCGCGGCACCGCGCGCAGAGGTTGCGGCGCTGATCCTTGCGGAGGCGGCCCTCGCCCAGGCCCTCGGTTGGGATCATCTCGTGCCGCTGCTAGCCCCTGGCCTGAAACGCGCCGACCTGCGCAAGCAAGGCGATGACCTTCGCTTGGCCTCTCATCGGGCAATCATCCCTTCAGTGATCGAGGCCGCCAGGCATGCTGCCGACCTCGCGCGTCGGGCGGCGCATCTGAAGGCGGTCGCACCCAAGCTGCGGGCCAAGGGGGCGGGCGACGCGGTCGAGATGTTCCTGACCCGCGATGCTGTGACGCCTTCGGCCTTGCCCTTGCCGGATCGCGCCGCGCGGCGGCTCTGCGACCGGCTGGTTGACCTCGGCGCGGTGCGCGAACTGTCCGGGCGCGACACCTTCCGGCTCTACGGAGTGTAGGGATGGCGAAGGATCGCTCTGACCCCGAATTGGATCGTGAGTTGCTCGACCTGCCGCCGGAGGCGCGCTGGCGGGAATGGATGCGCCGGATCGAGGCGGTGCTCTTTGCCTCTGCCTCGCCGGTGCCGCGCGACGACCTGGCGCGCGTGGTGGGGCAGGGGGCCTCGGTCGACCTGCTGGTCGAGGACCTTGCCGCCGATCTGGAAGGGCGGGCCTTCGAGATCGCCCAGGTCGCCGGGGGCTTGATGTTCCGCACGCGCGCCACCTACGGCCCCGCGATCCGCGCGGCGGCAGATATCGGGGACCAATTGCTGGACCTGAGCGAATTCGACGTCGCGGTCCTGGCCGCCATCGCCTATCACCAACCGATCACACGCGACGGGCTGAAGGACATCTTCGGTAAGGAGATCAGCCGTGATCTGATCGGGCGGCTGCATGCGCGCGACCTGATCGGGACCGGGCCAAGGTCGCCTCGGCGCGGCGCTCCCTACACCTTCGTCACCACAGAGCAGTTCCTCGTCGCCTTCGGGTTGGAGTCCCTGCGCGATCTTCCCGATCGGGAGCAGTTGGAAGATGCTGGGGTTGTGGCGGAAGCTTCACAAGTCGATTTCGGGTAACGCGTTGCCGATGCTGAGCGTAAAGTCCGCCGTTCGGATTATCGTTTCAGTATTTCTGAGCGAAGCCCCGTGCATTTATTAGCGGCAAGGCCTCCGGCGATACGCCTCGCGGCCGATGAGAAGTCGAAGCCCCACTATGCGATTTCCACCCCACCTCCCGTGAGTCTGCGAAGCGAATAGCCAGACAGTGAATAGTGGGAGAACCCTGACGGTTGAGCACGGCTACACACCCGCAGGACGAGTATATATAGAGAAACTATCGTAGCATTTCCTGCGAGGGGGACACCAAATCTATGAAGCTCACACGCATTGAAGTTTTCAATTTTCGAAAATTACGACGCGCCCGTCTGGATATGTCGGACAAACAAACTCTGCTCGTCGGGGCCAATAACAGCGGCAAGACATCGGCCATGAAGGCGCTGCGCAAATTCCTCAAGGATCGGGGCGGTATCGACGCGCGTGATGTTACAGCCTCAAACTGGGCCGCTATCGAAAAGATTGCGGGTACTTGGACACCGGAGGCCGAGGCGGATCTCAGCCCGCTCCAAGACCAGCTTCCGTTCATCGACGTCTGGCTCCACGCAGACAACTCAGAACTTCACCATGTCGCGCATCTGATCCCCACCCTTACCTGGACAGGTGGCCTGCTCGGGGTACGCCTGCGACTTGAGCCAAAGAACGGGTCGGACATCAAGGCGCAGTACCTGGCTGCACGAGAGGCCGCTCAAACGCTGCAACCCGGCGGCGCAACGGCCAAAGGGTTCGCGCTTTGGCCGCGCGATTTTCGGGAGTTTCTGGACAAACGACTGCGGGACCTATTCGAACTCAACGCCTATCTTTTGGATCCCATGTGCTTCACCACAACAGGGCCGGTGGAGCCGCATCCCCTGCCGCCATTGGCGGAGGGGATCGGTTCAAACCCCTTTGCTGGACTCATCCACATTCGTGAGATCAACGCGCAACGCGGTTTCGCAGACGCAGGGGACAGTAACGGCGACGACGATGAAGCGATGAGCGCGACTAGCCGCAAGATTGCCAGCCAGATACAGCCCTATTTCCGTAAACATATCGACCCCGAAAAGGACCCCACGCCGAACGATGTCAAAGCGCTCGAGGCAATCCATGATGCCGAAACCACCTTTAATGCCCGGCTCAAGGATGGGTTCGCTGATGCTATCAAGGAACTGGAAAGTCTCGGCTACCCCGGCGGGCTGAACAATCCGAAACTCTTCATAGCCACTCAGATCAAACCCGTTGACGGGCTCGATCACCCGGCTGCGGTGCAATACGACATCTCGGGCGACACATCCGGGGTGAAACTGCCAGAAGGCTACAACGGCCTGGGTTTCCAGAACCTGATCTCCATGGTGTTTCAGCTCATGCGTTTCCGTGATGACTGGATGCAGGTAGGAAAGTTCAAGTCAAAGGCGGTGACCCCAGACGACAAGGGTATCGAACCCCTGCAACTGGTGCTGATCGAGGAACCGGAGGCGCACCTGCATGTTCAGGTGCAGCAGGTGTTTATGGCTAGGGCACACAAGGTGCTGCGCAACCATAAAGATCTGGAGCAGGAGGGCTCGGCCTTTACCACTCAGCTGGTGGTGAGCACCCATTCGGGCCATATCGCACACGCCGCCGCGTTTGAGGAGCTGCGTTACTTCAAGCGCGAGCTGCCAAGTCACGGAGTTGTGCCCACGGCCAGTGTGGCGAATATGACTGGGCTCTTTGGTGCGGACAATGAAACCCATCGCTTCGTGACGCGCTATCTGCTGACTACACATTTTGATCTATTCTTCGCCGACGCCATCATCGTGATTGAGGGTGCTGCGGAGCGGATTCTGCTGCCGCATCTGATCCAGCATCACTACCCTGATTTGGCTGCAGCCTATCTGTCCTTTTTGGAACTGGGGGGCAGTCACGCGCATAGGCTGCGGCCTCTGGTCGAGGCGCTGGAAGTGCCGACGCTGATCATCACCGATCTCGACGCGGTGGCAGAGGTCAACAAAGGCGGGAAGGTCGTCAAAGAATCGGTCCAGCCTTGCTGCAGGGCCGCTCAAACCACCGCCAACCACGTACTAAAAACCTGGCTCCCCAAGCTGGCAGAGATCGATGCGTTGTTAGCCTCGCCTCCCAAGGCCCTGTGTCACACGGCCCCTGACCGCCCCATCGCCGTCAGCTATCAAACCTCGCAAAACGTGACACTTGGCTCGGTGTCCACGAACGTCACGCCCAGCACCTTCGAGGATGCTCTTGTTCTGACCAACCCCAAAGCCGTGACGGACGCCGCAGCGACAGAGTTCTCCTGCGTTATGACCCGTGCCTTTGCCAAATCCATCGCTGAGGCTCAGGCCCCTGAAGACCTCGCCAATGCACTCTTTGAAAGGTTGGCAAAAAGACCGGAAAAGGCCGCCTTCGCACTGGATCTATTGTACATCAAAGACATCAAAGCGTTGCGCGCGCCGCCATATATCGACACCGGCCTTACCTGGCTCGCGGGCCAGCTAAAGGGCGTGGAGGGCGCGGCATGACAGATATGACCGACGCTACCCGCGACGCGGGCGCTGACGCGACGATTCGCGAGTGCCTGTCCCTCGATCAGCCGCGCAGCTTCTTTCTCTTTGCCGGGGCGGGGTCGGGCAAGACGCGATCTCTCAAGGAGGCTCTTGAGGGATTGGACACACAGACCCTGACCACCTTGCGCAAACACAGCCGCAAGATTGCCGTCATCACCTATACTAACGCCGCCGCAGATGAGATCACACGCCGTATCAAGGCCGATCCGGTGTTTCAGGTGCAGACTATCCACAGTTTCGCCTGGTCGCTCATCGAGGGGCGCTCAGCTGATATTCGGGGCTGGCTAGAGAGCAACTTGCAGACAGAGATTGCCGAGATCCAAGCAGCCCATGCGAAGGGCCGTTCGGGCACCGACGCCCATGACAAACGCGAGAAGAAGATGGCCTCCAAGACGAAGCGTCTGGAGCGCCTGGCTGAAATCCGCGCCTTCACCTATGCGCCCGAGGGGGACAATTTCGGCCGCGATGCGCTGCAACATACCGAGGTCATTGCGCTCGCTGCGCATTTCCTGACTGAAAGCGAGACGTTCCAGAACATCGTCTTGGCACGCTATCCGTTCATCCTGATCGACGAGAGCCAGGACACGATGAAACCGTTGATGGAGGCACTTTTGACATTCGAGGCGCGCCATCGCGGTCGCATCGTCCTAGGGCTGCTCGGGGACACGATGCAGCGCATTTATACTGATGGTTTGCGCGATCTTGACCAGCGAGTGGGGGATTTTGCGCAACCGGCCAAACAGATGAACCACCGCAGCCGCAAGCGGATCGTGGACCTGGCGAATTCGATCCGGCGCGATGAAGATGGCCGCCAGCAGCGGGCGCGCGAAGATAAACCGGGTGGCACCGTGCGTGTTTTTCTTGCGCCGAGTGAAGGCACGGATCGAGCAACCTTTGAAGTTTCAACCTGCGTGGAGATGGCCCGCGTCACCGGAGACCCCGCGTGGCAGAACGCGGAGGCGATCAAGACCCTCACGATCGAGCGTCACATGGCCGCCGCGCGTCTTGGCTTTAGTGAGCTGTTTGAGCCCCTGAGCAAACCCGACAAGCTCAAGGACGGGTTTCGCGATGGCACCTTGCCCGCGATGCGGCTTTTCACCCACCGGGTCTTGCCTTTGGTGACGGCACAAAGGAATGGGGATGCCTTTGCCGCGATGGCAGTGCTGCGCGACGGCTCACCGCTGGTCGATAAGAGAGGTATCCGGACGGGGCGCGGAGGCCAGGCTACTGGCCTCGACGCGGCGCGGGCGGGCGTCGCAGCGCTGATGACGCTATTCAAGGACGAACGGGACCCGAGTTGTGCCGAAGTGTTAGCGGTCGTGGCCGAG
This sequence comes from Sulfitobacter pacificus, assembly GCF_030159975.1. NCBI lineage: Bacteria > Pseudomonadati > Pseudomonadota > Alphaproteobacteria > Rhodobacterales > Roseobacteraceae > Sulfitobacter > Sulfitobacter pacificus. Next base: position 126,311 of record NZ_BSNL01000006.1, on the reverse strand, counting down.
CACCGGTTGTTCCCGATCCCTGACCAGCTTCGGCCGTGTTTGCCTGACGACAGTCCCATGGCCCAAGACATGGCCGACATCCTTGCCGAGCTGGACCTGACTACGCCCGAGGCCACACCGCCCGCCGAGACCGCTATCACTGGGGCTTGGACGCAAGCGCTTAAGGCGCCGTTTTCCCAAGTGGCGCGTTACCTCGCCTATGTCGAAGACCGCAGCCCATATGGCACCCACCAAGGGGTCAAGGGGCTCGAATTTCCACGGGTCATGGTGATCGCTGATGACGCCCACACACGCTTCAAGGGCCTTGCCTCCTACGAGACGCTGTTTGACGTAAAGCGCCTGTCCCCAGCCTCTCAGAAAAAGGCGGAACAGGGCGAAGAAACCACGATCGAGCGCACCCGCCGTTTGCTATACGTTACCTGCACGCGGGCTGAAGAGAGCCTCGCGCTTGTGCTCTATTCCGAGGCCCCCGACGCGGTCCGCAGGTTTCTGATCACCAACAAATGGATGGCCGAAGACGAGGTCGTGATGGCTGCGGCCGACGGGACCTTTCAGGAAGCTGCACAGCAATGCTGAACATTCAGTAGTGACCATTCTGGGCCGCTTATGTCGACCAGCCGTGTAAACCCGGTTGGTCATGATTTCCGATCGTCAAGAAGCGCCTCTTTATGCCCGAGTACTACAGGTGAGCTGCTTAATGTTGTGGTCTTTTCTTAACCAGCGTGAGCCGCGCAAGCCTCAGCTTGAAAACTGTCAGAAACTAATCTATATATCTGACACTAGGAGGCGAACATGCAAACCACATCTCAAGCGATCAAGGCCTATGCTGAAGCGCTGCCGGAGGGTGCGACCCTGTCGGCGCGGGAGTTGTTGCACCTTGGAGAGCGTGCCGCGGTGGACCAGGCGTTGTCGCGGTTGGTTCGGCGCGGGGAGCTCATGCGTGTGAAGCGCGGATTGTTCGCTTTGCCTGTGAAAACCCGCTTCGGGAACCGGGCGCCCTCGGTTGAGGCCGTGGTTGAGCACATTGCGAAATCAACCGGCGAACGCGTATCGCAAAGCGGAGCATCGGCAGCGAACCTGCTCGGCATTTCGACGCAGAATCCATCCCGTCAAGTTTTTTGGACCTCCGGGCCGAGCCGCCATCTGAAGCTCGGAGCGCAAAGCGTCGAGCTTAAACATGTGCCGAGCTGGCAGCTTCGTGCGCCCAACAGCCGCGCCGGGCACGCCTTTCGGGCGCTCGCCTATTTCGGCAAGTCTGAAGCTGCCCAGGCTTTGAGGCGTATCAAAGCGACGTTGAACGAAGAGGAGAAGCGCGAGCTTCTGAGCCTTCGAGCCTCTGCGCCAACTTGGATGGCCAAGGAACTTAGCGCGCTTGCGTCATTGCAATGACCGAAAGCCAAACCTATTTTTCGCTGTCGCGCGAAGACAAGATCGACGCGCTGGAAGTGGCCGCCTCGAAACTGGGGCGGCCCGCGGACCTGTTAGAAAAAGACATTTGGGTCGTTTGGGTCCTTAACGCCTTGTTCGACAGTGACCTTGGCGAACACTTGGTGTTCAAGGGCGGAACGTCGCTTTCCAAGGTCTATAAGGCGATTGACCGGTTCTCAGAAGATGTCGACCTGACATATGACATCAGGCAGATCATTCCCGATCTGATCAAGGATCCTGAAGATCCATATCCGCCAAGCCGCTCGCAAGCTCAGAAATGGACCGAAGCCGTTCGGGATCGCTTGGGCGAGTGGGTGGCGTCAAAAGTGGCCCCCATTTTGTCGGACAAGGTCAAGGCAGCGGCGCTCCCGGCAGAAATCCGTGTAGAAGGTGACAAAATTTATCTGGACTACGACGCGGTGCGCAGCGGCAGCGGATATGTTCGATCCTCGGTCTTGTTGGAATTTGGTGCCAGGTCCACAGGAGAGCCGGCACAACGTCACGAAGTAATTTGTGACCTCTCCCAAGCACTACCTGAGTTGCTCATGCCGATCGCCACGCCTCGTGTGATGATGGCCGAACGGACGTTTTGGGAAAAGGCGACAGCTATCCATGCCTATTGCTTGCGGGGTGCGTTTCGAGGCGGCGACCGCTATGCGCGTCACTGGTACGATCTGGATCGCTTGCAGGCTGTGGGTATCGCTGCTCGGGCGCTGGAGGATAAGCCGCTTGCCCAGGATGTTGCGAAGCACAAACAGCACTTTTTCCGCGAAACCGATCGTGCGGGCGCGACGATTAACTATGCCGATGCCGTCTCGGGGTCGCTTTGCCTGATCCCAGAAGGGGTGGCCCTTGAGGCGCTGGCCCAAGACTACCAGAAAATGCAGGAAGCGGGGCTGCTTCAGTCAGACTCCATCGCTTTCGATGACCTAATGGCTCGTCTGATGGTTCTTCAAGATCGGGCCAATAACCGAGCTGCATGAAGGAGACGGATTTGGTGATGGGCGTGAATCCTTTATGACATCGAACAATGTCGCGCCGATTGAAGCCATCAAAGAAACGCATCGAGCTTTGGCTGTTTTGCGGGCGCTCGAGCGGGCTCCGAGCTACCGTATGCATGAATTCGTCCTTTTGGATTGGCTCCGATTAATTGCGCTTGCAGCCACACGAGACGAACTCAATTCGACCGCCTGCTCACTGGAGTCCTTCGGCTTGGTGCGGCTGGGCCAATACGACGATAATCGGGTGCTCGAGCTGACTGAGCGCGGTCAAGATGTTGCGTTGGGCCGCGCCACTGCGGAGGGCGTTTTGCGGCCGGGGCCGGACTGCCCTTACTTATCCACTGCCGATGCCTCATGCACGTGTAGTCCTCTGAGCTGAAGGCTGTGCAATTGCGGACAGGGTCGGCTTAGTTCTTTGCAACATGTCGGATATACAACGGCAAAGGCCTAGCTCGAAGCACTACCGTCAAACCGCAGGAACTCCACCGGCGGTTCACCCAGTTTCCTTCGCGGCCAACCGAGTCCTTCGTGTGATGGTTAGGTCTTGATGAATTTGGCCCCTCCTGCCCTTTGGTCAGGACCGCGCCCTACTCGGCCGGCTGCAGGCAGCCGCCCTCCCCGAGCTGAAACGCCGCCTCTCCCTGCGCCGTGCCGCTGGCCGGGCAGTCTCCTCCGGAGCCAGCCCGCCCAGCCGTCGCATGGTCGTGGCAACGCTTCATCTCGGCTATTCGGTAACGGTCGCTGGGGCAGGCGTGTCACATCAGTGATCTCGTACCCCGCGTCTCGGCCGGTGTTGTTCCTCGCTTTGCTGGATATGCTGTTCTGCCCCGGCATCATGGGTCGCAAACGGTGTTCGGCGACCGCCGGATTGCGTTGGCAGCAGCTGGCATCAGGCCGGCGATGGTCGTGATGCGCAAATCGCAAGTTGTCGGGCTGCCGTAGAGGGTTCGTTCGAAATCCGAGTGGGCAGAGCACGGTATCGATTCTTCGACGGTATCCCTGCTGCTCTACCAGACAACACACATCGCGCTGCTACAGAAACCAGCCGTCGCGGCACGTAAGGCAGGGTCGGGCAAAGCTCTGAATCGTCCGAGTGCGAATCGGGGCAAGAGGACAGAGAAGACACCGCCCCCCGCAGCATCTCCCTCGGCTGTTCACCCAGGTTCCTCCGTGGCCGCCGCACTTCTCCCTTTGTCTGAGTTGCATGACATGCTGGTCGCAGCTGTCGTCCCGTCCACAAAGGTTGTCGCCGATCTTTTTCCCCTGCCCCTGCGGGCCATTCCTCGCGGATCAAAAAGACCGGCGCCTGCCCCTCTCCGCTGCGCTTCGCCTTCGGTGTGGCCGGGCCTTGGCCAGCTGCAAGGTGACCATCATTGCAACGCAAACAAGGAGAAGAGCAATGACCACGAACTGCATCAAATTCACCAGCGCCGACATCGAAACCGCCAAGGGCATCGGCTCCATCTCGACCCTGACCTTCGACCTCGACATCACGGTCGAACCCGTCGCGAGCACAAACCCGATGGCCCCCACGCACCGCGTCCTCGGCCGCTCCCCGCGCGGCAAGCTGGTCGAGTGCGGCGGCATCTGGAAGAAGCAGAACAAGGAGACCGGCGCTGACTACTACACGCTGAACATCCGCGACCACGGCTTCAACGCGAACCTCGGCAAGGCCGCAAACCAAGACGATCTGTCCCTGCAGGCCGTTATCCCCTGGGGCCCGAAAGACGCCGCCTAAGCCAACGGCCAGACCGCTCCGGCGGTCTGGCTTTACCTCGCGTCGAGGCGATTGGAAGGTCTCGACCAAAATCCGGTCATCCCCAAATGGGCCGCAGTCCCCGGCCTGATGTGATGGTTCCAACAGCTTCGCTATTTGAGACCAGAGACACCGTTCCAGGAGTGCCGGAGAATTCTCGCGGACACTGAGCGCCTTCGTTGGCGACGTAGATGACGTCACATGGGTCGCAAGCTGATCTTGGGCAGTGTTGGATCATCGGCATCGGAACGTCGCCAATAGTCTTGGCAAAGCTCGACGCCGGCAGAAGTCAGCTCGAAGCGATTTGCGCAGTTTGGGTCTTCTGCAAGCAATCCGAGGTCGATCAATGGACGCGCGGATCCGTCTGCGATGGAACGATCCCCAGGCACGCCTTCGCCCGTTTCGAAGCTCCATCGGTACTTTCCATCTTTGAGAAAACGATGGATCGCCCTCGGTAGAATTGTCGTGGTTCCAAGTCGCCTGCTGAAACCGAAGGACAATGAAGCAAGCGTCTCGCGTGGACGAGGCGGCACCTGTTCCCAAGTCAAACCGGATTTGATTGGCTCTGGGGCGATCCCTGCACCCGCAGCCACTCCGTCGAGAAACGCTTGCTTCAATGCTCGCTCAATCTCACCAATCGTGTTTTGCGAGTAGCCGTACTTCTTAGCGGCACGATCTTTGCCGATGATCTCGCGCGCGACTTCTTTGAACTCAGCGCGTCTCTGCGGGTCGATTGATTTTTGTCTGGCCATGACACAGACCTTGGCACCTGCATTGAGATCTTTCCAGATGATGAGGCGCTCCATTGCGCTCCGGACCGCCAAATCAGAAGTGTGTTCTTCCACATGACGCCCACCTCTGGCCGTACTGCCGCAAGAATTGCTGGTCTGCCCGCCGAGTGAAACGCACATGGTATTTCCCGCCGTCACCGCGTCCCTGCCGCAGATGTCCTGGGGCCAGAAAACACATCGTTGGCCGCGAGCGAAGAATTATCAAATCAACGCCATGCATCCAAGGGCAACGCCTCACGCCAGTGTCGCCGTCGCGCGCCTTTCCGTCGACCTGTTGGCCTTAGAGATCGCTAGCCCGGGGTCGAGCGGTCGGCAACGCCGGGGGCAGGTTTCTGGACGGCTGCGCCTTGAGCGCTGCGGTGCACCGCTCACAACAAACCTGCCCCCGGCGTGCTCCATTTCATTCCGCCCCGTGCCGGGTGCAGCCCGCTCTCATGCCCCCGGTCTTTTCCACGATCCGTCCAACGACGATCAACGGAAAGGATCACATCATGACACTCGAACAATCCATCGACCTCGCCGAGCTGCAAGCCGACATGGCCTTCGATGCCTACCTCGCCGCCTTCGATAAAGACGCCCATCCCGAGACCCTCGACAGCCTCGAGACCGAGGCTCTGATCGCCCGCAGCCGCTACGACGACCTGCGCTCTCTGGGACTGGGTCACTGACCCAGATACCCCTGCGGGTCTTCGGATCCGCAGGGGGCTGACGCTGTTCCTTTGAAGCCTCGTGCCGCCCTCAGAGGGTGTGATCCGCGCCATCCCGCGCGGGTCGTTTTCGTGCTCCTGGCGCCGATCCGTGACCGGCTCAGGCGTTCGGTTTGTCTTTCGTCACGTGCGTCTTGAACACAAGTTTCAGCAGATTTTTTCGACCAGTTTGCCACGCATCGATGAGGACGGTGGCGTACCATGCCGCGCCGCGACGCGGGGTCTTGACGGCGTCCAATGCCTGCAAAAAGACATGGTATGCAAAACGTAATATTGTGCAATGTGATTTATTGAAGTATAAGCGAAGGAGAGAAGGAAGACGTTGGCAGGATATGGCCAATGTTTGCACATTTTGTCCGAGGGGTCTGACCCGTGCCGAGGCCAGCGAAAAACCTGAAGCTTGAAGAGCGCATCGAAGTCGCGCGGCGCTTCGCGGCGGGCGAGAGCGCGAAGGAGTTGGCGGCGGCGTTCGGCATCTCCCCGCGCCACGTGAACCGGCTCGCGAAAGAGGAGGCGGGCGAGGGGATCGCGGTGCCCGATCCGAGCGAGACGGTGGCGTTCCGGGCAAGCCGATCCGAGCTGGAAGCCTTCGATGCGGAGTGGCGCGCGCGGGGCTATGCCAACCGGTCACAGGCGCTCAATGCGGTGCTGCGCGGACGGTGCGGATTTCTCGATGTACCCCGTGATCTGGTCGCTGAATTCTGCGCCGCGTGGCGTCAGGCGAAGGACGTGAGCGACGCCGGATTGGTGCTCGCCAAGGCGGTCCATCGCGGTCGGCTGGAGGTCTCGGAGGCGGATCGCGCGGTGCTGATCGAACTGCTCGATCTTGCGCAATCCATGAGCCGTGAGATGGGCCGGATGAAGGATGCGGCGCAGGCGCTGCGTCGTCAGGAGTGGCCGCAAAAGGAAGAAGGGCAGGGGGCGGAGAGCGCGGTTCTGGAGGATGGCCTGCGCACGATCGAGCGCGGATTGAGGCTCGTCAGGAATGGCTGATCCGCTCGCCCTCTATACCTCGGTCATGGGGCGGCTCTGGGAGGATGAGCGCGTCCGGGGTCAGGCCGCGGCGCGGATCGACGCGCGGCTGGCGGGGCGTCGGCAGGGGCGGAGTTTCGCGCGTGTCGGATCCATGTCGGCGCGCAACGCGCTGAAGGCGGCCTCGGGTCAGAGCCGTGCGGCGGTGTTCAAGCGTATCCGGGCTGGAGGCTGCAAGACGCGTGCTTCGCTCGGGGCGCAGATTTCCTACATCAACGACAAGGCGGTCTACACCTACTCGACGATGACCAATGCCCTGACCGATGCGGCAGTGCTTTCTGAAGAGCAGAAAGAGGACATCATCGAGGACTGGGCCGGGACCTGGCGCGGCTCGACCAAGCTCGGTTTCACCTCGCACATGCTGCTCTCGTTCCCGACTGACGTGACGGTCGATCAGGTCCGCGACATCGCGATGGACTGGACCGAGCATTTCTTCGAGAGCGGCGAATACGGCGACCAGTGGGACTATCTTCTCGCGGTCCATGACGACCGGGCGCACAAGCACGCGCACATCATCCTGAACAATCGCGGCGTCGAAAACGGCACCTGGTTTTCCTGTTGGGCCGAAGGCGTGATGTCGCCTCAGCTGATGCGCGAGAAGCAGGCTGAGATCGCAGAGCGCTATGGCGTCATGCTCGACGCCACCACCCGGCTCGAGCGCGGCATCTTCGAGAAGCCCGCCGGGATCGAAGAGATTTACCGCGCCAAGGAAGAGGCTCGCCTGCCGCGCGAGATCGTCATGACAGCCCAGGAATCCGCCATCGCGCAGGCGCAGGTGGTGGGCTTCGCCAAGGACTACAAGAACCTCGCCGACCTGCTGGACCGGATGGACCAGCGTCACATGGCACGTGCCGTACGCGGCTTGGCGGACGGGCTTGGCTCCGGCACGCCGTGGACTTTCACCGAAGGAGAGATAGACATGAAGGACATCAAGACCGTCGGTGATGCGATCGACTATTCCGAGCGCACGATCGAGGCGCTCAGGCTCAAGGCCGACGAACTGGACCCGGCCGAGCGCGCCGCGTTCGAGGCCAAGGCCGCGCCGATCATCGCGGATCTCTCGCAGATGGTGCCGGACCCGGAACTGCGCGCGCGGTTTGGCAAGCAGCTGGAGGAACCCTATCCGCCGGGGGCGGGCAGCGAGGTGCTGATCGCCGCGCTGCAGTCCGGCAATGACGAAGGGCTGCGCGACGTGCTCGAGCGCGCCGAGGAGGTGGGCATGGACAGCGAGGAGCTGGTGGCTCGGATTGCTGCGGGCGGCACGCGGAACTACGGCATGGCGCAGGACTGGGTCGAGCGGGACATGAACGCGGTGCTGGCCAAGGACGGTCTCAGCGTCGAGACGGCCAATGATGACCAACTGGATGCAGCCCTAGAAAAGGTCGACAGCGTGATGGACGCGCTGATGGAACGCGCCAAGGAAATGGGCGTCGAGATCGGCCGGACCCTCGCGGACGAGGAGGAGGCGACGTTGCCCCTCATCGACGAGGATGACCGGACGCCCAATCCCTACCTGCAGGACCTCGCCGACATGTTGCGGGACGGCAAGCTTACCGAGGAACAGGAAGAGACGGTCGAGCGGACCCTGCAATCCGAGCTCTTCAAGGAGTTGGGTGAGGAGGGCCTGGCCGAGCTTCGCCGTGGCAACTACGAGGTGCTGGACGCGGCCCTGCCGAGCAAGCTCGACCAGATCACCGTCACGCAAGAGTTCCTTGAAATGACGTTTGAGGAAACGGGTGACCAGGTCTTCACCGACCGCGCCGCCGGATTGCAGCAGGATAAGGCGACCGAGGTCGCGCGGTTGCGCGGCCAGCAGGAGGCGCAGGAGCTGGGTCGCGATCTCGGTCGGGACCGCGGTCTCGATGACGAGATGGAATTCTGAGGGGGGATGACCACCATGACCAAGACACTTCCCCTCTGGGCAGCACTTCTTTTCGGTGTGATCTGCGGCGCCGTCATCGGCACCATCGTCGCCGCCTTCTACCTGACCCTGGCTCTGAAAACCGGGTTCCAGAGTTTCGACATGTTGGCGCTCTGGAAGGCCAGCGCCGGCACCCGCGCGGCGCATCCCGAGGCCTTCAAGGTAGGCTTCGGTGCCGTCGGGCTCAGTTCCATCGGCCTCGGTGTCCTCGCTCTCGCCTGGACGTGGAAAAAGGAGAGAGACGATTACGGATCGGCGCATTGGCAGACCAAGGCGGAGCTGAAGAAGAACGACATGCTTCAGGCCCCCGGCAAGGGCTTTGTCTGCGGCAAGCTTGGCGCGCCGACTTCGAAGGCGGAGTTCATCTCCTCGACGATGATCCCGCATGTGATGATGGTCGCGCCGACCCGTGCCGGTAAGGGTGTGGGTTTCGTGATCCCGAACCTTCTGAGCTTCGCGGGCTCGGTCGTGGTGCTCGACGTGAAGGGTGAGAACTTCGAGAAGACCGCGCGGCTGCGGGCGCTCAACGGCGACGAGGTCTATCGCTTCAGCCCCTTCGACTGGGCCAACGCCACGCACCGCTACAACCCGCTTGCGCGGATCGCGAAGGCCCCGAGCTTCGCGCAGCGCTTCACCGAGGTCTCGATCCTGGCCGACCTCTTCCTCGACAAGGACAACAAGACCCTCGACACCTTCTCCGAGGCTGGCAAGTCGATCTTTGTTGCGGCCTGCCTACTGGCGATCCAGCGCGGCACGCCGAACCTTGGCGAGGTGAACAAGATCGTCGCCGGGGGCGAATACAAGAACGCCCAGTACAAGACCTATGCAGACGAGGCCGAGGAAGACATCCTGCGCGAGCTCTGGACCAACGCCGCCTCGGCCTCATCGCGGCTGCTGACCTCGAACATCCAGGCGCTGATGACCGCCGGTCTCAAGCAATGGGACAACCCGGCGGTGCGCTCGGCCACCGAGGCGAGCGACTTCGATTTCTCGACCTTCCGCAAGACCCCGCAGTCGCTTTATATCGCGGTGTCCGAGGATCACATCGCCACCCTCGCCCCGCTCCTGCGCCTTATGTTCGCCGATCTCATCGCCTCGATCCGGCTCAACGAACCGGGTCCGGACGAACCCTGGCCGGTCATGATGATGATCGACGAATTCCAGCAGATGGGGGCGATGCCCTATCTGGAGCGCGCGATTCATTCGCTGGCAAGCTATGGTGGCCGCGTCGCGATGATTGCGCAGTCGCTGGCCTCGCTCGACCGGATCTACGGGCCCGAGGGCCGTGAAAGTCTCGAGAACGGTGCAGGGTTGAAGCTCTACATCACGCCACGCGACCAGCGCACCGTGAAGGAGGTCTCCGCAGCCGTCGGCAGTACCACCCGCGAGGCCGTGACCCGGATGTATGGTCGCAACAAGGGGTTCCTTGGCGCGACCTCGACCTCGGCGCGGCTGGAAGAGCGACCGCTGCTTTCCGAGACCGAAGCGCGCCTGATGGACCCCGACGAGGTGATCATCCTCGCCTCGCCCCAGCATCCGATCAAGGCGAGCCGGATCAAGTATTACGACGATCCGTTCTTCAAGGAGATGTTGACACGCCAGGAGGGCAAGCCGTTCCCCTATCCGCCGAGCGTGCAAGGCGTGGGACCTTGGGGCGGCGATGGTGGTGACGAGACCGGCGCAGACGAGCAGGCGAAACCAGCCGACCGCGCGCCTGTCCGGGATAGATCGCAGCGGCGCGAGGCGCGGGCGATGAGCGTGATGGCGTTGGAGGCCGGGCGCGGGCAGCCCGAGCCCGAGACGCTCGAGCGGGAAGCTGCGGTGCCGAAGGAATGGGAGGCGGCGCTCGACCGGCAGGAGGATTTCATCGAGGAATTGTTGGGAGGGTGAGCGCCGTCGACTAGTCCCCTATTCGTCGTAGTAGAATTTCAAGTCGCGTCGCTCTTTCAACTGGGCAGGTCGGTAGGGCTTAACCTCGCCACACTGGGCGACGGCCTTGGCTCGCATGCGCTCTTCGACTGAAGGATGGAGCGGGAAGTCGTCGCCAACTGCGCGAATTCCCTTCTTCCAGCGGATGCGGAGGGGGCCAAATGCTACCAACGCGTCTTCGCGGTGCTGCAAACCCAGAGGGTCAGGGGCGCGGTTCAAGACGTTCTCGTTGATCTGGATCGACGGCACGCAGTCTTTCAATTCGTCGACCATCCAATCGAGGGCGATATCGCTCAGGCGGGACTCTGCCTCGGGATAGCTTCCGCCGATGTCGCTATGGCAGCCCGGGAACCAGACCTGCTTCAACCACTTCGGCTCTCGATCTTTGGTTTCGATCGCGGCCGCCTTGGATGCCCATCCGACCCTTGGAAAGTCAGCACGGTCTTCGTCGATCGCCATGGCGTGACGGGCGTGTTGGACATCGGGATCAAGCCACTTGTCGTAGTTGCGCTTGTTCCAAGCCGCGAAATGACCCGTCTTGAGAATCTGCGGCCAATCGGTTGGGTGCCATAGCGTCAGTTTGTGCTCAGGATCGTCAGAGAAATATTTGAAGTTGTCGAGCAACAGGGAACCAAGCTGCCAAAGAAGCGCTACTAGTAGGACGCCGAGTGGAACAACCAAAAGCCAAGACCACCCGAATGCAGCACCTGCGGCAAAAGCCGCTCCGACCCCGAAAGTGACGCCCCAGACCAAGGTGCGGACAACTGCCGTTCGCAGTGATGCCACCGTGTCGAAGACCCCGATGAAGGTAGGCTGAACGTTGCCTTGGTTGTCTTCACCTTCATTGGGAAAGCTCGAATACTTCTTGCGGAATCGTTTGCCGAGCTCTTCACGGTTCTTGAAGTAAGGATCTTGTCCGCGCGGTTTTCCAGCACCGTGATTATACACGAATTTTACAGCGTCCTTGGCGATCTTGCGCAATCCGGGGCCGTAACGCGGGACCGGCGAACCATCTGGCATCTGCGTCGGGACACCGCAGAGGTTCATAACGTTTGCCAGTGCTCTTACTGTGTAGGCCCCGCGCGAGAACCCAAACAGCAGCACGCGATCACCGGGCTCGTAATGGGCGATGATCTGCTCGTAGCAATCGATGATGTTGTGGTCGATGCCAGTTCCGACGGCGCTTTCCAGGATCGGCTTGATCCGACCGAAAAACCCACCGCGTTCTCCTGTTCCCAGGCCCGGGTCGTAAAAAGCCACTTGGTCCTTAGGGCTAATTGGTGAATCTGGGCCGGGACGCATGGCTCGATACATTTTGTAGACATTCGACAGCCGTTGGTCCGGCCTGGCGCCACCCATCTGGCCGGTTCCGTCCGAGAATATGCAGATGTTCTTTACCATTTGTCGCCCTATTCAAGAACACGAAGTACAGTCGAAGTCCTAAACCTGCAGCAGTTCTGCCATGCTAGGAGTGAGTGCAGCGGAAATGTTTCGCCCGAGTCGGGAAAAATTAGAACATAGTGGAAACACGGATGTCCACCTGATATTGTGGCGCACAAGAAAGGAGTGCCCAATATGTTGGACAAGAAGCAGCAAATGGAAGTGTTCCCGACGACGATCGATCTCAAGCGGATCGATCCGTCTCTCAACATGCGGCGCTTCTATCGAATGAGCGTTCAGTCAGAACTCTTTGGCGGCGCATGTCTCGTGCGGGAATGGGGCCGCATCGGGTTTCGAGGACAGATGCTAATCGAACAGCACCCCGACGAGGGTATCGAGCTGCTGTCGATCAACGAGAGCAGCGGGTCTCGGGTGTGCCAATCGTTAGCGATGCCATTGCCGCCAGCCAAGACGAACGTAAAATCAAGAGCATACGGGCTGAAGAGCCATAGAAAATCTGCAAATACGGTTCCGCAAAAAGGTTGAAAAGTCGGGGCCAAACGAACATCTTTAAGTTGAGGTCGATTGAGTTAGGAAGTTGATGATGAACACGAGTTCGAACATAGGTTTTGGCTATAACGTCGCGATTGAAAAACTTGCTGAAGAATTGGCAGTGCCACAAGATCGCTTTGATCAAGCCGAACGACGCTACAAGGACCTTGGCGAGTTCTTGCATCGCGATGAGTCCAAGGTTCGTGACCATGATCCCGATGTCTATATTCAAGGCTCGTTCGCGCTCGGCACGCCGATCAAGCCGACGTCAAAGAACGAAGACTACGATCTCGACATCGTTGTTTCTTTCCGGTCTCTGACAAAAGCGCAGATTACCCAGGCAGATCTCCGCGCTCATCTGCTGGCTGAGCTCGAGGCGTATCGCGATGCGCGAGGGATCAAAAACGAGGTAGGTGAGTCTAGAAGGTGCTGCACCTTGATCTACGCCGATGGTGCGCAATTTCACATGGACGTGTTGCCGGCGGTTCCAGACGAGGCAAATATGCGCGCGATCCTTTCTACTTACCTCGCGGATCAAGCGCTTGCGGAAGGTGCGATCGCCATCACCGACAGCGATAAGGCTGAAACTTACCATGTCATTACGGATGATTGGCGCACGAGCAATCCCAGGGGCTTTGCCGCATGGTTCAAGTCAAGGCAGATCGAACAACTGAACGAACGTAGAAGGGCAATCCTGGACGCCCAAGGCAAAGTGACAGCGAGTGTGGAGGACGTCCCGGTATTTCGGGTAAGAACACCTCTCCAGTCATCCATCATGATTTTGAAACGTCACAGAGATGAGTGGTTCGCGGCGCGGGATAAGGACCTGAAGGTTATCAGTGTGATCCTCACGACGCTCTCGACCCATGCGTATGCAGGCGAAGCAAGGGTATCGGATGCAATTGCCAAGATTCTGAGGGATATGCATCTCGCGATCGAAGAGCGGAATGGGGTGTCATGGATCGCCAACCCTACGGACCCTTCAGAGAATTTTGCGGATAGGTGGGAAAAATTTCCCGGGCGCCGGGAATCCTTCTTCAAGTGGCTGGAGGCTGCTCGAACGGATTTTGGTGCCGTTCAAAGGTTCAGCGACACAAATATTGTTCTAAACGAGCTCTCACGAAATCTTGGAAGCACCCTCGTTGAAGGTGCGCGCTCGAGGGTAGCGACATCTGCGGGGTCACGTGCGGCATCCGTTGCTCCTGCCGCTGCAGCCGGGGCTTCTGCGCCCGGTCTCGTCTTTGGTGGTGAGGATCGGAGGCCGACGGAGCCAAAAGGTTTTGGTTGATGGACTTCACAGTCGGCGAAGCGCGGCTAATCCGTGAGTGTGAAGAGCTCGCTGACCTAGCCGCGGCATCAGATTGGCTGGAAGAACCCCAATTCAGCAAAAACGCCGATGGCCTGCTGACTTGGTCGTTTGTTCTGCTCGCCGGGGAGCGTCGCATTCCATTGCGGCTGGTTTTCCCAGCACTTTTTCCAGATCTGCCACCATTTGTACTTCCAGCCGACAGCTCGGTCCGGCTATCCCAGCACCAGTATGGCGAGGGTGGCGAACTATGCCTTCAGTATAGACCGGATAACTGGCACCCCGACTGCAAAAGCACGGATGTGGTCCGGAGTGCCAAAGCACTTCTCGAGGCAACCCCAAAGGACGATGCTTTCTCAGACGTGGAAAGCGCTCATCCAGCCGACTTACCTTCGTTGCTCTCGGGGTGCTCCCGGCGCTTCATGCTACCGCCTGACACCGCACGGCTTTTAAGGTTGCGCCTTGCCGGACACGCAACCGATATTCATATGACTTTGGAGCGCCGGGTTGGGGGTTCTGAAGTTCTTGTTGCTCGCATCGCGAGCATCGGGCTGGATTCTGGTTTACGGGTGCCGATTGATGGTGCGGGATTTGGGGGAAGGGTGGTCCCTGGGGTCCTATATCGATTGCCCGATATTCGACAAATTCCAGATCTGCATCCCGAAGAGCTGAAGGGGCTCCTGTACCAGTACCTGCCTTCATGGCTCCGTAAATGGGTAGAAGACGCCGGCGACATGTTGGTTGTCATGTCAAATGGTAGGCGAGAGGTATTGCTGCGCGTTCGGCACAACGGATCGAAACGAAAGATTGACCTGTTTCATACCTTTGAACCGCCGAAGGCTAGAGAACGCCGACTCCACGGGAAGATGTTTCGAGAATCTAGCATCTGCATCATTGGCGCAGGTTCGCTGGGATCAAAAGTGGCCGCCAGTCTTGCGCGCGAAGGCGTCGGTCATTTCATGTTGCTGGATAATGATGTTCTTTGGTCCGACAACTTGGTTCGAAACGAACTCGATGAAATGGATGTGGGGCATCACAAGGCAGTTTCTCTAAGGCACAGATTGTTGCGAATAAATCCGGCAGTAAAAGTCGGTGCTTTGGGTATGAGTCTGACGTCTCAATCCGCTGTCCAGCATATTGCTCAGTTGAGCGAGATCATCAGCACTTGTGATCTCGTCATAGATACGACGGCTGATAGCGGAGTGTTTCGAATGGCAGCGGCCATTTGCACGCAGAAGCGTAAACCCCTCGTTTGGGGACGAGTCTACGCGGGAGGGCTCGGAGGATTGATTGCACGAAGTATCCCGTCTGAAGATCCGCCACCACTGACCGCTGCAACTCAATTGCGAGCATGGTGCGACGAGAAAGGTATGGCACCGCCAGAGGGCCGCGAGCACAATTACGGGGTGCAAGGTGATGACGACGATGAACCCCTCTTCGCTTCTGACGGCGATGTGGGTGTCATTGCCAATAGGCTGGCACGTCACGCCCTAGACGCCCTGGCAATCACAGAGATGAGAGTTCATCCGGAACCTGCCTACTTTGTCGGGCTGCGCAAAGGTTGGATCTTTGATCATCCCTTCGACACCCACCCAGTTATTTTCGCTCCTCACGAAGGATGGGAAAAGGGCAGCACTAGTTGTGCAGAAGAGGGCGTTGAACGCGTCATGACTCACCTTGGAGTACAAGATGACGCTTAGCCTCACAGTCTCACGCTCGCAGCTTGCTAAACTGCAGACCCACCTCAAGAAGGGCGGCAACCGCGAGATCGGCGGGTGGTTGGTTGCAGAACAGACAGCTCCGGGAAAATTTGATCTCGTCGGTTTAACCGTCGATCTTGAGGCAGGGACACGAGAGCGTTTCGATAGTTTACCTGAGCCCCACTCACAACAGATGGATCGGATCTTGCTGGAGAATAGCGGTCGCGCTGGACGGGTTGACTATCTTGGCGAGTGGCACTCGCACCCGACATTCCCACCAATACCTAGCGAGATCGACGTGGCCGCGATGACGGATATGGTAGAAAACAGCGGACCTTCGTTTGCGGCGTTGGTTATCGTCCGTCTAATCGCCAACGCCTCGATTCAGGCTACTATTACCACGTTTCAACGTGGCCAATTGCCCGAGGCCGGCCAGTTGATAATTGCGGATGAAGTTTCAGAAGCTGAATTTGGCGAGGGTTGGCAACTGCCGGAACACTAGCATCATTCGGTAGCCTGAAATTGGTTGGGTCCTCGACTGACCATCCCATCGTAACTCGCTGTGGCGGCACTATTCAAAAATGGAGCAGAAAATTGTCTAGTTCAAACATCCCGGCCAAGATTCAGACCCAATTGTGGGCTTTGGCGGCGGGTCGATGTGAATTTTCAGGATGCAACAAGCTCCTTGTCGGGGATCTAATCGCTGGCAAGGAAGACGGAAAGTTCGGTTTCATCGCGCATATTGTGGCAGATAGCGAGAATGGTCCGAGGGGTGACAAAGTCCGTTCGCCACTTCTCGCCCGCGACATCAGCAACCTGATGCTAATGTGTCCCGTCCATCACAAGGAAATCGACGTAGATCACGTGGACGACTATCCGGAAGAAACGCTCGTGGCAATGAAGCGCGAGCACGAAGAGCGGATCGAGACTGTTACAGATATGGACTCTGACCGCGCAGCTCATGTGCTCCGTTTCGCGGCAACTATCGGCCAGATGGACTCGCTGGTTTCCACCAAAGCCATCTTTGCCGCTATGCCTCCCGACAGACATCCGGCGGAGCGACGAACCATCGACATCGAGCTAAATTCCGAAATCAAGGATGATGAACCGGGATTTTGGGGCATGCAAAGCGCGCATCTGCATCGTCAGTTTCAACGCAAGGTGAAGGAGCGGATAGAGCAGAAGGAGATCCTTCAGTTGAGTGTGTTTGCGCTTGCTCCGCAGCCTCTTCTCATTGAGCTCGGTACATTGCTGGGTGACATCATGCCCGTGTGTGTTCACCAAAAATATCGCGAGCCATCTACTTGGAAATGGCAACTCCACCAGCCGTCGATAAATTTCAAAATTGGCGAGTACTCTGGGCCGAAGGACGTACCAGTCGCCCTCAAGCTGGCGCTCAGCGCGACCGTAGATGATCAGAGAATTCGCTCGGTTCTGGGCGATAACGCTGCAATCTGGTCGATCACGGCAGAGGATCCTCATAACGACATCATGCGAAGACAGGACGATCTTGCAATCTATAAGACTCACCTTCGCAGGCTCTTTGATCGGATCAAGGCCCACCACGGCGAGGATGCGACTATCAACGTATTTCCTGTTCTTCCGGCTTCCGCGGCTGTCGAAACGGGTCGCTCTCGAATGCCCAAAGCCGATCTGCCTTTGGTGATCTACGATCAAAAACCGGGGAAGGGGTTCGAGCCAACGATCAAGATTAGCGCTTAGGCCATTGTAAATCACCGAGCGCAAATTTTCATACCTTCGCGGGATTGGCCGCCTCTCTTCTATTCAGCCCTGCCTTCGCCAAATCAGTAGACGACGGGCATAAGCACCGTATGGTGGTTTAATATAATGGAATTCCCTTTGACGAATACCAGGCCTGTTGATCAATTATTGGAAGACTTAGTTGAGGAGCTTCAGGTCCCGCCCGGTCGGTATGAACAGGCTGAGCGCAGTTACAAGTCGCTCGGCGAGTGGTTGCACCGGCCGGACTCGACTGTTCGGGATGACAGTCCCGACGTGTATGTGCAGGGTTCATTTCGGCTGGGGACTGCAATACGGCCCGCGTCAGACGAAGAAGACTATGACATCGATATGGTCTGCCGCCTCGATTACGAGAAGTCGGCACTGACCCAGGCAGAGCTGAAACGTCGCGTCGGCGTCGAAGTCAAAGCCTATGCCCGGCGATATGGCATGAGCAAACCCGAAGACGGGCGCCGTTGCTGGACCCTGGTCTACGCAGATGGCGCACAGTTTCACATGGATGTTCTGCCTGCGGTGCCTGACTTCGAGAAGCGGCGCTATCTGAGTGAAGCGGGCCCCGCGCTTGCCCGACTGGGGGCAACTGCGCTCGCGATCACAGACAAGGAACACGACGGCTTCCGGCAGGAAGGCGGCCGCTGGCCGCGCAGCAATCCCAAAGGCTATGCGCTCTGGTTTCGCGATCGGATGGGCCAGGCGTTCAGAAGTCGTGCTCTCAACGAGGCGCGCAGGATGCAGGCCAGCGTTGAGGATGTTCCTGCATGGCGGGTGCGTACCCCTCTGCAGGGCGCTATCCAGATCCTTAAACGCCATCGCGATCTCATGTTCAGCGACCGGCCGGATGACAAGCCGATCTCCATCCTGATCACGACCCTTGCTGCACATGCCTATAACCAGGAGGAACGCCTCTCCGATGCGCTGTTCTCGATCCTTCACGGAATGGACCGGTATATTACCCGTCGCAATGGCGTGGACTGGCTCGAAAACCCGGCCGACCCCGAGGAAAATTTTGCTGACAAGTGGGAGGAGCACTCCGAACGCCGGGACGCATTCCATGAGTGGCTTCAGCAGGCCCGCAGCGATTTTGCATCGGCACACCAGGCTCTCACTGCCGACGGTGTTGGCGCCGTCCTCAGCGAACGCATGGGGCAGGGGCTGGTCGAACGCGCACTGGGCCGTCGCAATCCGGCCAGGAAACCGGGTGTTCCCGCGCGGCTGGTCCGTGCGGTGAATCTCGTCCTTGCGCCAGCCTATATGCGAAGACCGCGATGGCCGCAGGCTGCGGAAGGTAGCGTGACTATTCGTACGGCGAGCTTCACGCAGCAGGGATTCAGGCCGCAGAGCTTCGTGAGCAATGGCGCGCCGCTTCCCAGAAATTGCAGCCTGCGCTTTGTGGCGGACACAACGGTGACCGGGCGTTTCAAGGTCTACTGGCAGATCGTGAACACCGGAAGGGAAGCCGAGGATGCGGATTGCCTGCGTGGGGGCTTCAGCCCGGACGCGGCGGTCCGGGGAGGTCTGTCCCATTCTGAGAGCGCCCTCTATCGGGGCCAGCACAGCATTGAGTGTTTCATTGTGAAGAATGGCAAACTGGCCGCGCGCAGCGGTCAGTTCATCGTAAATATTGGCTGATCCGGAGGCTGAAGACATGTCGTTCTGGCGCAAACATGGTGACCGGTTTTTCGATGGATTGATCACCTATGTCTTCCGGTTCCCGTCCTGGCCGTCGAGGTTGCTGCGTGCCGGTGTCACATTGATCGTCGCCGGGTTGGGCGTCGGCGGGCTGGCCGGTGATCTTTCCTGGATCGATGCGGACCGCGTCCTGCGGCTGGTCGTGCAGGCGGATGGTGGCGGGCTATCGGTCTACTGGTCCCAGATCACCGTCTTCCTCGGCATTCTGCTCCTCGCTGCGGGGGGTGTCCTTGGTGTGATCGATCACATCGCCGACCGGCGGCAGCTCAGGAAGCAGAGCGTGGTTGTGCTGGAGCACCGCGGGCTGCACCAGACCGTTGATACTCCCCTTGCCTCTGCCGTGCCGAAGCACCTGAAAGGCCGTATCGATCTCCTGCCGGTCGACCACCGGCAGTCGACCTCAACGAGTCAGATCAGCAGTCCCGAAGATGCACTCTCACAGATTGCCGGGTTGCGGCAACAGCTTCGTCAGAAGCGTGATGCGGCGGGTCCTGGCAACGTCAGGCTGGTCTACGGTGGCATGGCTCCGGTTCCGCTGACGTTCCTGACCGGTATGATGGTTGGCAATGAAGCCGGTCTCACCGTGATGGACTGGGATCGTTTCGCAGAAAAATGGCGCGAACCTGACGGCGAAGATGACGGAGACCGGTTCGGCGTTTTCGGAGACGAAGGTCTGAAGGACGATGTTCCGGAGGTAGCTTTGGCCGTCGCTGTTTCCTACCCGTCGGACGCAGACGGTATCAGGGCGACTCTCGGTGATATGCCTCTGATCCGCCTCGCTTTGCCAACTGTGAGCACGACGGCGCACTGGTCTGCCGACAAGCAATCTGCCATGGCGAAAGACTTCACGGATCTTCTGGGTGACCTCATGGCGAAAGGGGTCAAACGCGTTCACCTGTTCATCGCAGCCCCCAACAGCGTTGTATTCACTCTGGGCCGGCACCTCGATGACAGGCTGCATCCCGAGGTGCTGGTCTACCAGTACGAGCGTTCGGCGTCGCCACCGTTTCCCTGGGCGGTTCAGATGCCCACCCACGGGCGGAGTGCAGCGCAGATTGTCAGAAGTGTCGCGATAGCAATCCCTTCCACAGCGAACTGACGAATTACAGGTGACTTGCGGCGAGGTCGGCGCATAATGTTTGATGAGCAAGCCGGCTCTGGCGAGGAACGCTAGGGTCGAGAAACTCCTCTATTTAGCTGTTAATCCCATGTTTTTGTGGGGGGAATTACCAATTCACCGCCCTAAAGAAGTCCGCTTCGGGTATTGGAAGGCAAGGCCAGCGTCGCGCTGTCGCAAACCCGCTCAGCGCTTTTGTTCTGGGGCTTTCAAGACCCCGGCAGATAGAATTCCGTAATCCCCCGCTTCCCTTCGGCCCGCCCCAGCTGCACGATTACATCGATGGATTTCCGGATATATTCCCGAACTTCGGCGAAGGTCAGCGGCGTGCCAGCCTGCAGCACCATGATCGCAAGCCGATCGATGGCAAGTGCAGCGGTTTCAGCGTGGATGGTGGAGACCGACCCGCCATGGCCGGTGTTGATGGCCTCGAGATAAGTCAGGGCCTCGGCGCCGCGCAGCTCGCCGACGATGATCCGGTCGGGGCGCATGCGGAGGGAGGCTTGGAGGAGGGCGTTGGCGCTGCGTTGTGAACCGGCACCTCGGTCGGCCAGGAGAGCGACGGTGTTTGGTTGGCCGGGGAAGAGTTCGAAGGCGTCTTCGATGGTGATCAGCCGTTCGTGTTCGTTTACATGCGTCAGAAGGTGCCGGGCGAAGGTGGTCTTGCCGGTCGAGGTGCCGCCACTGATCAGGACATTGAGCTGGGCCTCGACCAGAGTCCGCAGCGCCGCCTCGAGGTTCTCCTCGGCGAGACTGGCAATGTTCTTCATCTTCTCGGCGCGGAGTGCATCGAGCGAGACGGCCTTGCCGAAGAGATAGGTGGGTGTGTAGTCTCGGACGCTGCCCGACGCGAAGAGGCGGATGGTGATCGAGGCGCCGCGATCGATGGCGGGCGGTACGGCAACCTGGACCCGGAGGGGACGGCCCGCATATTCCACCTTGCCGGAGACGAGGGGGTTCTTTTCAGAGACGCGGGCCTTGGCGTCGCCGACGATGGTCTGGGCCATGTTGAGGGCTGTGGTCCGGTCCACGGTCTGGCCGTCGTGGCGCATGGTGGCGTCGCCCGCGACCTCGAGCCAGACCTTGCCATCCGGGTTGATCGCGATCTCGACCACGTCGTCACGCCTTAGGAGGTCGCGGAACGGGTCGAGATAGCGCTCGAGGTATGAGGCTGGTGATGCCTGATCCATCAGTAAATCACCACATCCCGGTCCACGAGCACGGTGACCGACGCGCCTTGATCGACATAGATCGTCGGCGCGATCGACACCTGGTCGGCGATGACCGATCCGACCGCGTCCTGAAGATCGCTGCCAACATCGCCCAGGACGATGCTGGTGGTTTCATTGTTGGCGCTTTCCGCCGCCACCGCAGGCGCGGCTCCGATCACGGAAATCAGTGCAGCTCCGCCGAAGCGCTCGGCAAACTTGGTGTCAACGAGACCGGTTAGGCCCGAGCGGCCAAGCTGATCGCCGCCCACGGCGGCGATCTCCATCGAGGTACCGTCCGGGGTCAGGACGCGGGTCCAGAGGATCAGGATGCGCTTCTGGTTCATCTCGATCCCGGAGCGGTATTGGCCAAAAAGGCGGGAGCCCCGGGGGATCAGGATCCGGTCCCCGGAGAAGGCCGGGACCGGCTCGGAGACCACCGCCACGACAGACCCGGGCAGATCGCTGTTGATGGCGGTCTGGAGCGCCGCCTGGATGACAGACCCTTGGGTCAACGTGCGTTCGGGATGGGTGAGGCGGGCGGCCTCCTGCACCTCGAGCGGCCGCGCACTCTGCAGGAACTGCTCGTTTCCTGACAGGACCGGGCCCCCGGTTCCAGCGGCAGCAGGATCGGCGACCGCCGCGCCACTTTGGCCACCCCGTGGACCGTCGGCAAAGACTACGGCGGGGGATTTGATCTGCGCGGTCAGAAGCTCCTCGGCGACCCGTTCAGCCTCGCGCTGGCGCTGCTCCTCTTCCTGACGCCGGCGTTCTTCGAGAAGCCGCTGATCGGCAATCAGCCCTTCGCGGTCAAGCTCGGCCTCGAGCCCCTCGCGCTGCGCCCGTTCGGCATCGAGCATGGCCTGCAGCCCTTCGATGCGGGTCTCGGTCTGGCGTTGGAGGTTAGCGAGTTCGGTTTCCTTGGCGGCGAGCGTCGCTTCAAGCGCCGCCTTCTGTTCATCGAAGGCCTCGCGCAGGTCCGAAACGGCGGATTGGATTTCCGAGTTGCGGGCGGCCTGGCTGGCGGCGAGGGCCTCGCGGAGCTTGGCGATCTCGGCCAACACCTCGGCGCTTGGCTCGGGGGCCGGGGCGGCTGGTACGTCGAGGGCTTCCTCGACGGCGATCAGCGCGTCATTGACCCGTTGCTCGGTCTCGTCGGGTGGAAACTCCAGCCGCCCGCCGGTGCCGGGCCGGCGGTCCTGGAAGGTTTCGACGTCGGAGGTTTCGAGCGCGCTATCGCCCTCTTGCAGGCCGGTCGCCAGGAAATACGCGACCCCGGCCCCGCCGACGGCGAGGGCGGCGGCGAGGGCACCGACCCCGAGGCTGGTGCCCCGGCGTTTGGATTTGCCGCGCTGGCTGAACTGGTCGAGACGGTCCTGCAGGTCGGGAGGGGTTTGATCGGCCATGGTCAGTTGCTCACGTAGATCGCGCTTTCGTCGCGCCAGGCGCAGATCGCCTCGTCGCCGATGCGCAGCGTCCAGTAGGTGTTCACCCCGAGCACCCGGACGGTGTTGCCTTGCTGGGTCCAGTTCACCGTGCGCTCGCGGCCCTGGTCATCGGCCTTGAAAAGGGCGGGCTGGCGGCCATTCTCCGGAAAGACGAAATACGTGTAGCGCCCGTCGTCGTAGATATGGCTGGGGCGGAAATCCCCTTCTCCCGAGACGCGGTAGTTGTAGTTGCGCGGGGCCTCAAAGCCCTTGGGCTGGGTGGCACTCGCCGCGCGGCGCTCCTCGTCGGGGTAACGGAAGCGCACCTCGAAGAACATGCCGGTGCGGTTCGGGATCGAGCCCTCGCGCAGATGGAAGGAATAGGTGCGGCGGTTGGTGATCACCGTCATGTTGGTCGAGGCATTGGCCACATGCGGTTTGATCGTGAGCACATTGCCAAGCTCGGGGATCGGATCAACCTGGAAGCTCTCGGTGTCGCCGACAATCACCGCCTCGAACCGTTCCCCCGCCCCGAAATGAATCGTGGTCGAATGCCGCAGATCGGTCTCGATCCGGTAGACCTGGTTTTCATTGTAGACGGCGGTGCGGATGCGGATGTCGAGCGGGCCGCCTTGCGGCGTGGCCTCGGCATTGGCGGCAAGAGGAAGGGCAAGCGCCAGGAGGAGCGCGGGCAGGGATTTCATCTTGGTCAGTTCTCCAGGGTCTCGGCGTCGACGCGGTAGGAAGTCACCACGAAGCCCAAGGGGTTGGCCCAGACGTCCTGAAGGCGCTGGCGGGTTTCGGGTTGGAAGTCGTAGCCGACAGTGGCGACATAGGACCGGGTGACGGTGCGCGTGTCGCGCGGCCGGCGCAGCGTGCGGGTGAAGCGGACCTGGGCCACGCCGCGCTCGATCTGGTTCACGGACTTGATGACCACCTCGATCTTGGCGTCACGGCCATAGACCGTGATCGGGTAGTCCTCGTTGGTGGAGGACCAGAGATCGCGCAGCGTGCGGGCGGCGTCGCCATCCGAGCGGTCGAGCACCGAGTTGATGCGCTGCTCGCCATCGGTCAGGTCATAGGTCTCGCGATCATCGACATAGGCCACGAGATTGGCCTGGATGATGGCGTCGCTCTCCGAGAGCGTCAGCGCCTGTACGGCGGCCACGCGGTCCATGTCACCGGTTTCCTTGTCGACCACGACGACGAAGGTCTCGGTCGTTTTCAGCGGAAAGAGGCTCGCGCCCGCGACCATGCCGGCCACGCCAACCAGCACGCCTGCCGCCGCGACGAACCATGCAAAGCGTTCGCGCCGTCTTGGCCCGTAGATGAAATCCGCCTCGAAAGCGTCGCGGTCGGGCGCGGAGGAACTGGTCACAAGTTTCTTCAAGTCAGTCGTCTTTCACATCAGGGTTTGCGGAAGGCCTTGGCGGCGCTGAGTAGCGCGCCGGGGCTTTGCCGGATCAACTCACCTGTCTTCACCACGCCCGCATTGGCTATTTGGTTCAGCTCATGCGGGGACTTGCCGGTGACGAGGCGCGAGGCGGCACCCGTGCCATACTCCCGCGTGTTCACGAAACCCTGCCGCGCGAGCCCGGTCAGGCCCACGGCATTCGAGGCAATGCCGACGACGCCGGTGAGGTTGGACGCGATATA
The DNA here is from genome assembly GCF_030159975.1 of Sulfitobacter pacificus. Classification (NCBI taxonomy): domain Bacteria; kingdom Pseudomonadati; phylum Pseudomonadota; class Alphaproteobacteria; order Rhodobacterales; family Roseobacteraceae; genus Sulfitobacter; species Sulfitobacter pacificus. Next base: position 101,950 of record NZ_BSNL01000006.1, on the reverse strand, counting down.
GGGGACCGAGGCCATGATCCCGGCGCTGAGGATCAGGATGACGAGAAAGGGCAGGATGAGGCTGACGGTCTCTACGGCGGCCGGGTCGGCAGAGGCATCTCCAATGGCTTCGGCGATGGCGACGATGATGCCTGCGGCCCCGGCGGCGGCGACGGGCATGAGCGCATAGCCGATGGTGGCGCGGGTCCAGGCCTCGAAGAGGGATTGGGTCGGTTTGAAGAGCGAGGTCACGATCATGAAGGGGGCGATCACGATCATCAGCGCGAAGACGATGCGGGCGAAGGCGATGATCCCGGCGGTGACGGCGGCGAAAACGGCGGAGAGGACGAAAAAGATGGCGCCCAGGACTGCGCCGAAAACCCAGCCCGCGCGGTCGCCGATCGTGTCGCCATAGGCGGTGATGCGTGCGACCATGTTGTCGAGGCTCTCATAGACCCCGGCCTCGTCGCCCGAACCAGTGAGGGCGAGGATCGAGGCGCCGACGGAGTCGGGCACCCGCGTGACGATGTCATAGATGACGCTGAAATTGTCCCAGCTCTGCGCGAATATCCCCACGAGCGCGACCTTCATTCCGAAAGCAAAGCCGGTGCCGAAGGGCAGGGGACGGAGTTGCATCACCGCGTTGATCCCGAGAAGCACGACAAGGAGCGCGGCCCCGGCGGAAATGACGTCGCCGACGGCACCCGCCGAGGAGACAAAGCCGTCCTGCGCCACGGTATCCACCGCGGTGTCGACCTGACTCAGGATGTCGCGAATAACGCCCATCTACTCTACGCAGGCCTCCTTAACTTGCGCCTCGAGCGCGTCCGCCTTGGCGTAGAGCTCGGGCACGTTGAAGGGGAGGCGTGGGTTGTCCGAGGTCTGGAACCGGGGCAGGGCGGTGAGGGCCTGATCCCAGGTGAACTGGTCCAGCAGACAGGTGCAGGCTTCCGACGCCAGCGCTTCTTCGGCGATCAGGATGCGCAGGATCGCGCGGTAGCCGTTGCGGAGATAGGCGGTCTCGGCGAGATCCACCGGGGGTTTGGGGACGCGGCACCCATCCTCTTCATCCCGTGCGATCTCCATCGAGGTGAAGGGCCGATCCTGACTTGATGCCGCGTCAGGCAAGACCAGGAGGCCCAGCGGCAGGGCAAGCGAAAGGCTCAGAAGTCCGGCTTCCATCAGGGTGAAGCGGCTCGGGGAAAGCATGGAGGTCCTCATGGATCCACCGCCATCGACCGGAACTTGCGCTCGTCCGCGAGGGTCGCAGCATCGACGACGCCAAGCTGGCCGGCACTGACGCCTTGCGCCGCTTCCAGCCGCCAGATCTGGGTCAGGATGATGCCGAGCTCGGCGGTGACGCGGGTGTTGAGATCGACGGCGGCCTTCAAGCCGTCCTGATCGTCGATGAGCCCGACCATGGTCTCGAGCCGCGCGAGGCTTTGACCCGCCTCCTCGTGGCTTTCCTGCGCGGCGACGGACAACATGGCGCTGGCCCCGGCCGAGGTGGCGATGCGGTTGTCTGCGGGCTGATCGGAGCCCGAAAGCGTGCTCAATCGTTCCGAGGTGAAGCCGCTGCCTGAAAGCACGCGCTCGACCGAGGCCGAGAGTTCTGCGCCCGGATTGAAGCCGCTCAGGAAATCGCCGCTCGCCAGCGATTGCGCGGTGTTGAGCGGGGCCACCAGCTTGCCACGCAGCGCGCGGAACTCCTCGACGGTGGCGAAGAGTTCTCCCAACCCGCTGCCCTCGATGAGGGAGGTCAGTTGCGCCTCGAGGTTCGTCAACTGCGAGAGCTGGGTTTCCAGTTCCAGCCGCATGGTCGCGAGCTGCTGCATCTGGACGTTCAGGTCCTCGGCCATGTGCTCGAGCTGCGCCACGAACTGCTGTAGCGCTGAACCATCGAAAGTCGGAACGCCTTGGGCCGTGGCGGGCGAGGCAAACCCGAGTGTAGTGACCGCCGCGGCGGTCAGGAGAAGGTGTCTCATTCGGGAACTCCCATCTGCATGAAATCGCGCTCGGCCAGCCGGTCGGCGACGAGGTGCTGTGCATAGGCCGCCTCGCGTTGCTGGTTTGCCGCCATCAGCCGGACGCGGAGATTGAGGATGCGGCCGATCTCGGCCTTGGCGTAGGTGTTGAGCTCCCAGGCCGCCTTGGCATTGGGTTGCGCATCGATCTGCAGGATGATCGCGCGCAACCGGTTGATGACCTGTTCGGTCGTGGCGGAACTGTCGGCGGCGTAATAGACGCCGGCCTCGGAGATGCTGGCATATTCGGCGAGCGCAAAATCCGAGGGCGAGAGCGTGCCGAGCGCATTGGCGCCACCCACAACGGCGAGGTATTCGTTGTAGAACTTCGAGATGTTGCGGACGTAGCCTTGGGTCTCGGCAAAAGGCGGCACGCCACCGTATTCGATCACCCGGCCCGGGCCCGCGTTATAGGCCGCGAGCGCATGGGGGATATTGCCGAAACGGTTGAGCTGGGTCGTGATGTAGCGCGCGCCACCGCGCAAGTTGTCTTTCACGTCATAGCGGTCGACGCCGAGATCGGAGGCGGTGCCGGGCATGAGCTGAGTCAGGCCATAGGCTCCGACCGGGCTTTGTGCGGCGACGTTGAAGCGGCTTTCCTGCTTGATCAGGGCCTGGAAAAGGCAGCGCCACTGGGTGGCTGAGAGACCGGCGCGGGCCATACCGGGTGCGCCAGCGAATTCGCCTGCCACCTCGACGATCATCATCTCGACGGTCTCACGGCCTTCGCCGAAAAGGCGGCTGTTCATCGGGCTTGGATCGGTATTGGGATAGACCGCCGCCACCCCGAAATCTGCATTACCCTCGAGCGCGCGGATATCGAAGCCGGGACCGGTGATGGCGGCGGTCATCTCCTCGAGGACGCGCAGCTGGTCGGCCTGAACGTCCGCCAGGGTCGACTCTGTCCGATCCTTGCCCTGCTGGACGCCAAGATCTTCGGCAAGCGCCGTCACCCGCGCGATGGCGCGACCGATCGCGGAATTATCCTGCGTCGGCACGCCCTGGGCTAGCGCGGGCAGGGCGCCAAGGCTGAGGCAGAGCCGGGCGGATATGATCGCGGCGCGGTTCATTCCGGACGGGGCAGGGGCTCGAAGGTGCAGTCGGGTTTGGCCGTTGCGTGAGCCGGTGCGCCCATGGTCGAGAAGGACAGGGCAGCGCGCGTCACCTGCGGCTCACCATTAAGTCCGAAGCAGGGCGAGGTTTTCTCGGTGTATTTCTCGCAAGCCGATAGCAGGCCCGCGGTAGCGCAAAGCGCCAGGAGGGGTTTTGAACTCATATCACATGTCTCCAGAAATCGGGATTGGCGCGCCAATCGGCAGGCACGCGGGCCTCGCCGGTGGCACCGCCGCCAAGGATGGGAAGGAGGTCTCCAAGCGCGGAGAGATCGGCATCGACGAAGACGCTATCGCCCGCCGAGCGCACAAGCGCGATGCGCTGGCCGATGGTGGGCTGGACGAGAAGGGCCGCCTCTTTGGCGTTCACGCGGAGGAAATCGTAATCCGAGATTGTGGCGCGGTCGTTCGGGAAGAGGATCTGGGTCGGTACTGTCTCGACGATGGTCTTGCCGACGCGGCTGTCGCGCAGCTGGCTTGGATATTGCGTCATCATGATGACGACGCAGTTCATCTTGCGCAGCGTCACCAGCCAGTTTTCGAGTCGCGCCCCAAAGTAGGGATCGTCCAAGAGCTTCCAGGCCTCGTCGAGCACGATGATGGTGGGGCGGCGATCCTCGACCACGCGTTCGATCTGGCGGAAGATGTAGGAGAGCACCGCCATGCGCTCGGTGGTCATGTCGAGGATCTCGGTCATATCAAACCCGACGATGTCGCCCGTGAGCTTGAGACCCGCCCCGCGTTCGGGTTCGTCAAAGACCCAACCGTAGCGCCCACCCGGCGCCCATTCGGCGACGCGGCTTTGCAACTCGCCATCATCATCAAGCGATTGAAACAGCGTCTCGAAACTAACGAAGCGTTGCAGCGCCGCGCCCGCATCGGCGTTCTGCCCGACGGCACTCTGGATATGGCGGGATTGCTCGCCCGAGAGCGTGCCATTGCGCGTGAGAAGGGTCGCAAGCCAGTCCGAGAGCCAGGCGCGGCCACGCTCATCGGTCTCGGTCGCAAGCGGGTTCAGCCCCGTGGGAACACCGGCCCGGATTTCGTTGTAGCGGCCTCCGAGGGCGCGCACGGCCATCTCGAGGCCGCGATCCTTGTCGAAGAAGAAGAGCCGAGCGCCGACCCGTTGCGCCTGCGCCGCGAGGAAGGCGGTGGTGAGCGTCTTGCCGGTGCCGGTGCGTCCCAGAACGAGGGTGTGGCCGACGGTCGGTTCCTTGCCAGGGCTGCCCGCCTCGTGGAAATTGAAGCGACAACCAGAGGTGCCGACCGTCGGCAGGACCGAAATGGTCTGACCCCAGGGCGACTGGTCCGGCCCGCGCCCCTCGACGCTGCCGTGAAGCGCCGCGAAATCTGCGAAGTTGATCGAGGAGATCGGCGTCTTGCGCGCCCGGTAGCCGAAGTTGCCGGGGGATTGTGCGAAGTAGGTGGCTTTCAGCGCCATGTTTTCGCGCACGATCACCGACATGATCTCCTGGCCGACGCGCTTGATCTGGGCGGCAGCACGCTCGAGCGTGTCGCGGTCTGGCGCATAGACCGCGATGGAGAGATGATGGTCCCCGAAGGCAATGCGTCCTGCCTCCTGGTCGTCCGCGGCCTGGCCGAGTTGTTCACGCAAGGAGACGGCGGCGTCGTCGGAGGCGTGCATTTGGCGGATGATCCGTTGGATGCGTTCGGCCATGATGTTGTTCGGGATCGGGCTGAAGGAATTCGTAAGCACGATGTCGAGGGGCAGGTCGAGCGCATCGAGAAGCGTGACATCCGTGAGTGCGGGGTAGGTCTTCATCGAAAAGAGCGCGCCGTATTTGACCTCGCCGGTCACGGCGTCGGTCAGGGTGACGACGTCGCCGTCGAAGGTCGCGCGGCAGTTGCTCAGGGTGTGCGACAGAGGCAGGGCACTTTGCCCGAAGGCGATGGGGGAGAAGCTGCCGGCATTCAGCGTGTTGAGATAGCCCAGCCATTCACCGCCCGACTTAGTGAGCCTGACGGGATTGGCCGAGGCAAGTGCCACCTCGAAGAAGCCCATGACCTCGTTAAGCTCCTGCAGGCGTGTCGCGCGATCCTTGACCCAGGCCTTGCGGGCCAGCGCCCGCAAGAGTGGAATGCGCGCCGAGATATCAGGCCGCCGGATGACGCTGAGATAGAGTTGGCGCTTGGCGGGGCGCAGGTCTTTGACATGGGCCTGCCAGCGCGCATCAATCGCGGCGGCAAAGCTATCTCCCTCGATGGGGCGCATCCCGAGATCCTGCGGCACGGAGATCCGGTGGATGTAGAAGCCGAAGGCATTGCCGGTCTGGGCGACGATGGCCGCGACCGCGCGTTTGAGCGCGTCGAGCCGGGCGTCCTCAGTGGTCATCGGGTTCAGACCATCAAGGCGCAGGGTCGCCAAGAGGTCGCCCTCGCGCAGCACCATCACATCGTCATCCGCGAGCGCGAAATACGGCAGGTGTTCGGCGAGATAACTCTCCCGCGCGAACTCCCTGCCGCCCGCTTGGAGGAGTGCCGTTCCATGAGTGGAAAGAGTGCCTGCGTCAAGCGCCAAAGCTGTCGCCTCCGTGCATGGCCCGGTTCTTCGTCGGGCGGACCGAGCCGTAGGAGACGCGCAGAACCTCGAAGAAATGCGGCTCGCGGTCGGCGACGAACCAGAGGATCGGATAGGCGACAAGGCCGATCAGGAAGAACACCATCGACTTGGTCCAGATGAACGGCAGAACGACCCCGGTCGCCAGCACCACGAGGTATCCGACAGGGAGGCCTAGATACTTGGGCGGTCGGGCGAGGCCCAGAAAAAGGGGGGATCGTTCTGCCAACTCTATTCTCCAACCTCAGGAGAAGCCGTCGACGATGGTGCCGGCCGAGAAGATCAGCACGATCCCGATGATGACCGAGGCGAACCAGCCCCAGTTCAGCCGGCCCATCATGCACATGAAGCCGGTGCCGATGACAGCGAGCGTGGCGACCGCGATCCCGATCGGACCGGTCAGCGCGGCCTCGACGGTTTCCAGCATGGTCTGGATCGGTGACAAGTCTTGCGCGAGGGCTGGCGTTGCGAAAGCCGCCAGGGTTGTGGCGACAGGCAAGAGGCGGCTGAGGCGATGTCGAAGCATGCGAAGTTTCCTTGTTTTACTGAAGATCGATGAGGACCGGCGCGCGGGCTGGAACCCGGTCTGCGACGCGGATGTCCGGAGCAGCAATGGGTGTGCCTGCCAGCCGGGACCGGATCCGATGGATGCGCGCGATGTAGTCGCGAGTCTCGGTGAAAGGCGGGATGCCGGAATAATCGACCACGCGGTGCGGCCCGGCGTTGTAGGCTGCGAGCGCCAGGTTGATGTCCTTGAATGTGGCCAGCTGCGCGAGCAGATAGCGTGCGGCGCCGTCGAGGTTCTGGGGCGGGTCGCGCGGATCGACGCCGAGCGCACGGGCAGTATCCGGCATCAGCTGGCCAAGACCATAGGCACCCTTGGGGCTCACGGCAGTCGGATTGTAGCTGCTTTCAGCTTCTACCAGGGCGCGGAACAAGACCTGCCAGTCGTCGGCACTCAGACCAGCTAGGCGCAGGGCACGGTTCCCCTGGTGGCGGACGGCAGTAGTGCGGATCAGGGAGAGGATGCCGTCGCGACTGGAAGGCGGCGTGGCGCCCAGCGAGGCCAGAACGACTTCGGCCTCAGTGCTATCATCCAGTCCTGCCCAGGCAGGTCGTTCGCCATGAAAGGTCCAGCCGGATGTCCGCACCGTGCCGTCGCGACCGAAGGCGATAACGTCAGCCGCGCTCCTCGAGGGTGATGCTGTAGTCAGGACCAAAGCGCAGATCACGCCCGTCACCGAACTCGAAATGATGTTTGAAGAGCCCCGGCCATATGTTGAAATACCGCGGTTCTGGACCGTGCGGGGTGATCCGGGTCGAGACCAGAATGGCTTCCGGCTCGCCCTCGCGCAGGTAGATGCACTGGTAGCGCGGCTTGCCATCGTCCGTGAACCCCACGAGTTCATACCGGCAGCGGAACGCGATGCCCTTCTCGGACAGGTCTTTGACACCATCGATGGTGATCAGGATCTGGTTGCGCGCTATCGGCATGTTCGGACTCTCCCCACGAGAGCCCTTCTACTTCACGACACTAAGGCCATAAAGTCATATGGAGTCAATACGACATATTGCAGAAAAATACATATTGCACGATAGTTGCCGCAACTTTTGCGGGAGAGCGACATGAAGCGACAGATGATGGCAGCGGCGATGGGGGTGATGGCGGTGTTTGGAACCCCGGAGAAGGCGCGGGCCTATGACATCGACTGCGCCATCATGCTCTGCATGGCGGGTGGTTTCCCCCCAAGCGCGGTCTGCGCACGGGCCTATCGCACCATGATCCGCCGCATCACGCCCTGGCCGAGCCTGCCGCCCTTCGGGGTCTGCACCTTCGCCCATGTGCCGGTGGAACTGGGCGGGCCCGGCGGGGAGGGCGAGCTCGACACTAATCTGCCAGAATACGAATGGCTGAACCGGACCCATGTGATCTGGTTCACCGGGCGCTCCTACGAGCCGCGCGACGAGCCGCGTCAATGGGATTGGTCGATACGCTCCTGCGATCGCGAGAACCGGACCTGCCGCTACATCCAGCGGGTCTACGGTTCCCACACGCCTTGGCCTGCGACATTCATCTCGGAAAGCGGGCAGGAGATCTCCTATCCGACCAGTGGCGGTCTTTGGCACTTCCATTCTCGCAGCATCATGGTCGAATACGGTGACTACGAGGGCAATATGGGCCACTCGGAGTGGTTTTCCTACTGATCCGAAGGGTCCTATGACTTCAGCGAGACCGGGCGCAAGTCGGCAAGGTCTGCATCAAAGCGTTCCGGATCAACATGCCAGCGGCGGCTCACCGAACCATCATTCCAACGGTAATCGGTGAACAGGTGGATCTCCTGTGTACCGTCTTTCAGAAACCCTTCCTGGAAAGGCCAGCCTGTCTTTCTCTTCGCCATGTACCCGCGCCACTCGTACCGTTCTTGCCGTTATGTCTCTCGCGTTGGGGGACGGGATCAAAGCCTCAGGAAGCGCACTAGCGCTTCGCGAAGAGTACTTCGGGGTCGACATTGAGCGCCTTGGCGATGCGTTCTAGAAGGTCGAGCGAGGCCGCGAACTTGGCGTTCTCGACCTTGCCCATATGGCCGCGGCTCACATCGGCCCGATGAGCAAGCTCCTCCTGGCTGAGGCCGCGGGCGCGTCTCAATTCCTGGATGTTCAGTGCTACACGGTCCCGCAAGTTCATGCCCGCGAAACGGACACGATGCGCGAAATATCGCCACGCGATATATGTTACATTCGGAAGTGCAGAGAAGAATTCTTGGAACGGCGCGAGATCGCCGCAATGGGATGCCTGCCAATACGCAGGTCACGGGATGATCCGTCTCGCTAACATTATAGGCCGTTCAATTGTTCTTTCGGAAAAGGGCGGCACCGGCAATACTGGTGCCGCCAGACGTTCGTCCACAGGGAGGTTTGCAGTCGCTCGGTGGCAGGAATTGAAGGTATCAAACCCGCTCGATCGCTATCGCAATGCCCTGTCCCACACCGATGCACATGGTTGCAAGAGCTCGTCGTCCACCGCTCAAAGCTAGTTGAAGTGCAGCGGTCCCGGTGATGCGCGCGCCTGACATGCCGAGCGGATGACCCAATGCAATCGCACCACCGTTGATGTTCACGCGGGGATCGTCATTTGCAACGCTCAATTGCCGCAGAGTCGCGATGCCTTGTGCGGCGAATGCTTCATTCAATTCGATCACATCGAAATCGGCTAGGGTCAGGCCGAGCCGGTCCATCAGCTTCTGGCTAGCCGGGGCAGGGCCGATTCCCATGATCCTCGGGGGCACGCCGGCGGTCGCCCCGCCCAGGATCCGGGCGAGGGGTGTAAAGCCGTACTTCGCGGCCATGTCGGCGCTCGCAAGGATCAGCGCCGCAGCGCCGTCGTTCACCCCGGATGAGTTGCCGGCGGTGACGGAGCCATTCGGAAACAGCGGTTTCAGCTTGGACAGCGTCTCGAGAGTGGTGGCGCGAAGATGCTCGTCGCGGTCAATTACAAGTGGCTCTCCCTTTCGCTGAGGGGCGTTAACTGGGGTGATTTCGCGCGCGAGTCGCCCATTCGACTGCGCCGCTGCAGCTTTAATCTGGCTGGACAGAGCCATCGCGTCTTGGGCCTCACGACTGATGCCGAAATCGTCGGCGACGTTTTGGCCGGTCTGGGGCATGGAATCTACGCCGAAAGCGGCCTGCATCCTCGGGTTGACGAAGCGCCAGCCGATTGTTGTGTCGTGAATCTCCGCAGCGCGCGCGAAGGCGCTTTCGGCTTTGGGCATCACGAAGGGCGCGCGCGACATACTCTCCACTCCACCCGCAATCATCATCTCGGCCTCTCCAGCGGCAATTTGGCGTGCGGCGACCAGGATGGCATCCATGCCAGATCCGCAGAGGCGGTTAATAGTGGTGCCGCCGACTCCGACTGGCAGGCCGGCGAGAAGGGATGCCATTCGGGCGACGTTGCGGTTATCTTCACCGGCCTGGTTTGCGCAACCGAACACCACATCGTCGACCGCATCCCAATCGACTTTCGGGTTGCGCGACTTCAGCGCCTTCAGGGGAATCGCGCCCAAATCGTCGGCGCGCACAGCTGCCAGTGCGCCGCCAAAGCGGCCGATTGGTGTGCGGATGTAGTCGCAAATAAATACCTCGGTCATGGCAAGCTCCGTCAGATCCATGTTGATTGTGCATGCGTCGCTGGGACTTTCGGTACCGGCGCGGGAATCGTTGACACATTTTCACGAGTTATATACTAGTCGGACGGTAAGTAAATATCGTTGTTAGGAACGATTCGTTGGAAGCGATATCGTTAGCCGGCAGGTGGTCCAAAAGCAGGGAGCAGGATATGACCTCGTCAAACGAACTCAATGGTGCCGAAGCCCTTGTTCATACGCTATTAAAGTCTGGGGTTGACACCTGCTTTGCCAACCCCGGCACAAGCGAAATGCACTTCGTCGGAGCGCTGGATCGTATCCCAGGAATGCACTGCGTTTTGGGTCTGCAGGAGAACGTTGTCACCGGGATGGCTGATGGCTACTACCGCATCGCGGGAAAGGCGGCCTGTACGCTTTTGCATTGCGGGCCTGGGCTGGCCAACGGCATGGGCAACCTGCACAATGCACGGCGGGCTCGGGCTGGGATCGTCAATATTGTGGGCGATCAGGCGACCTATCACCGCCCTTTGGATGCTCCCCTTACCGCTGATACGGAAGGGATGGCGCGCACCGTTTCGCATTGGGTGCGCACAAGCATGGACGTTGGCGACGTCGGTCGAGATGCCGCCGTAGCCGTGCAGGCTGCGAATGAAGTATCGGGGCAGATATCCACTCTAATCCTTCCGGCTGATTCCTCGTGGAATCAAGGTGGCGTCGTGGCCGAACCGTTGCCGCCACAGATGCCACCGCCGATCGACCCGCATGCAGTTGTCAATTCCGCTCGCGTATTGCACGGGAAGAAGAACGTGCTGATCCTTCTGGCCGACAAAGCAACCCATGCTCCGGCGCTAGGATTGGCGTGGAGGCTGGCGCAGGCGACCGGTGCCGACCTTTTGGCCAGCTATTCCAATGCACATATGCAGCGTGGTCGCGGTCGGGTCGCACTGGAGCGTGTACCCTATGGGACTGACGCCGCTATCGAGGCGCTCAGCCGCTATGAACATATTATTCTGGTGAACGCGGTGCCGCCGGTAGGCTTTTTTGCATATCCAGGCAAGCCCTCAACGCAATACTCATCCAACACTCAGTTGCACGTTCTGTCGCGGATCGATCAGGACCCGGTGGCGGCTCTTCAGGCGCTGGTTGATGAGCTGGGCGCACCCGAGGCGGCTGTTCTAGACGTCGGCCCGCGTCCGGAGGTAGTCGGAGGTCCGGTGACGGAAGACGCTCTTGGCCAGAATCTGGCGGCACTGATGCCCGAGAATGCCATTATCTCCAATGAGAGCGTCTCGTTTGGACGTAACTTTTACAAGCTCACCCACACCGCGCCGGCTCACGACTGGCTGAACCTCGCGGGTGGGGCTATCGGTGACGGATTGCCAGTTGCGACTGGGGCGGCTGTGGCGGCTAAGGGACAGCGACGTGTGATAAGCCTGCAGGCCGATGGATCGGCGATGTATTCGCTGCAATCGCTCTGGACGCAGGCGCGGGAGCGGCTACCTTGCACTACGATCCTTCTGAACAATCGCAAATATAATATCTTGATCGGTGAATATAAAAACGTCGGGGCGGTGCCTGGTGCCACTGCGATGGGGATGTTGGACCTCTCGAATCCCGACATTAACTGGGTGGGCATTGCAAACAGTCTAGGTGTTGAAGCCGCGAGGGCGACTACCATGGAAGAATGCGCAGCGTTGATGAAGCAGAGTTTCGGGCAGCCCGGCCCCTTTCTGATCGACCTCGTGATCTGACATTTCTAAGGCGATAAACATGCTGGAAAAAAAACTGTTCTATATCAATGGAGCTTGGGTCGCGCCGTTGACCTCTCATGACCTCCCCGTGATAAACCCGGCCACTGAGGCACCGTGTGCTGTGATAAGTCTTGGCACGGTGGCTGATGTTGACCGCGCGGTTTCAGCTGCGAAGGCCGCCTTTGATGCCTGGTCGCAGACCGAGCCGGGCCATCGCCTTGGCCTTGTCGAGCGCCTGCTGGAAATCTATAAGCGCCGTGCTCCCGAAATGGCGCAGGCGATCAGTCTTGAAATGGGTGCACCCATTGACATGGCGCTCGACAGGCAGGTCGGTTCCGGGGCACGGCACATCACGAACTTCATCACGGCCTTCCGCGATTTTCAATTCCAAAGACCGCTTGGGCCCCATGCACCCGACGACAGGATCCTTATGGATGCAATTGGGGTGGTGGGTCTGATCACGCCCTGGAACTGGCCTATGAATCAGGTCACACTGAAGGTCATACCGGCGCTTCTGGCGGGCTGCACAATGGTCCACAAGCCCTCGGAGGTCGCCCCGCTTTCCTCAATTTTGTTTGCCGAGTTCATTGACGAGGCGGGATTCCCGAAGGGCGTCTTCAACCTCGTCAACGGTGACGGGGTCGATGTGGGCACACGTCTCTCGTCGCATCCTGACGTCGAAATGATCAGCTTCACTGGATCAACCCGTGCGGGGATCGCGATTTCCAAGGCGTCGGCCGAGACCCTGAAGCGAGTTTCGCTGGAGCTGGGCGGAAAAGGCGCGAACATTCTGTTCGCCGACGCCGACGCTCAAGCCGTAGAGCGCGGTGTACTGCATTGCTTCGCAAACACCGGGCAAAGCTGCAATGCACCAACGCGGATGCTGGTGGAGCGTTCGATCTATGACCGTGTGGTCGAAGAGGCCAAAGCAGTTGGCGAAACGATCATGATCGACCTTCCGTCTAAACCGGGTCAACATCTCGGTCCGGTAGCATCCGAGGCGCAATTCCTGCGGGTGCAGGAGATGATCGAAAAGGGTATCGACGAAGGCGCCAGGCTGATTTTAGGTGGTCTTGGCCGGCCCGAGAGTCATAATATTGGCTATTTCGTTCGCCCAACAATCTTTGCCGACGTAACTAACCAGATGGCCGTTGCCCGTGAGGAGATTTTCGGCCCGGTCCTTACCATCATTCCTTTCGAGACCGAGGAGGAGGCGATCCAGATCGCCAATGATACGCCGTACGGGCTGTCAAACTACATCCAGTCGACCGACGATGCCAAGCGAAACCGCGTTGCATCGCGGTTGCGTTCGGGCATGGTTGAAATGAACGGTAAATCGCGGGGCGCAGGGTCACCCTTCGGCGGTGTCAAGGCTTCGGGCCGAGCGCGCGAAGGGGGCGTTTGGGGGATTGAGGAATTCCTGGAACCTAAGGCCATCTCAGGCTGGGGTCGGTAGGCTGCCCGCTCGGCACGCCTATCCATATCTCCCCGGGGCGTATGCTCTCCAAGTCCCCGGGGAGAACTAGACATGAAGCTAGTCGGTGATAGACGACCGGCATTTAAATTCCGAGTATCGCTGGTTGTCAGCGTTGCCGTGATGCGTCGGAGTTGATGGGGATTTCGCTTGGCGCGAAAAGTATGGGCCTGTCTCTCTCTAAGTGGTCATTCCAATCGGTAAGCGAAGGGGTTTGCGACCCGGGACATTTTTGGCGTACTGGGCGTTGACGAGAATGACCTCGAAGCCATACGCCTCAAGGATCTCATATGCCTGTATCCAGTAAACGCCGGTCGACTTCATGGCCACGCTGGTGACGCCGCACGACTGGAACCAAGCGGCCAGATCGTGCAGATCCTGAGTGAACGTCCCGAAGGCGCGCACCGGCATGGTCCCTGTGTCAGGGCTCACCGCTGCCATATGCATGGTCGAACTGATATCAATCGCTGTGGTGTAGCTCGTGACGGGCCTCGCGCTCACCGGCGGGCCGAGTTTGTCAGTCGCGCTGCGCCGCAGGCAGGCTGACCAGAACATCATCGCAGACCGGAGCCAGCGTTTCCAGCGTCATGTACCGACCGCGCTGGACGGTCCATTCCTCGGTCTGTTCCATCAGGATGGCGCCCACCAATCTGCGGATGGACGCCTCGTTCGGAAAGATCCCGACCACATCAGTCCTGCGCTTGATCTCGCCGTTCAGGCGCTCGATTGGATTCGTGCTGTGCAGCTTCGTCCGGTGTTGCTGGGGAATGGTCATGTAGGCGAGGACGTCCTCCTCGGCACCATCCATGAGCGTCGCGAGTTTCGGCAGCTTCGGGCGCATCTGGTCCGCGACCTGGCGCCATTGCGCCTTGGCTGCCGCGTGGTCGGGCTGGGCAAAGGCGGTGGCGATGAAGGCTGAGACCACGCGACGACTGCTCTTGCCCGCATGGGCCAAGGCATTGCGCTGGAAGTGAACCCGGAACCGCTGCCAAGTGGTCGACAGCACGCGGGCGGTGGCGGCCTTTATGCCTTCGTGCGCGTCCGAGATGACGAGCTTTACACCTGATAGGCCGCGTCGGACGAGGTCGCGCAGGAAGTCGGTCCAGAAGGGCTCGGCTTCCGATGCGCCAATGGCCATGCCCAGCACCTCGCGCCTGCCGTCTGTTGTTGACGCCGACGGCGAGCGTGACTGTGACGCCGACGATGCGGCCCGCCCTAGGGTCAGGACCCATTGATTTCGGGTTGAGGGCATGATTCACGGCTCGAAAACGAGCGGTGAACATGTCTGATCTTTTCTGGTTGAGCGACGCGCAGATGGCGCGCCTTGAGCCATTCTTCCCCAAGTCCCACGGCCGGCCTCGGGTCGATGATCGACGGGTGTTGAGCGGGATTATCTTCATAAACCGCAATGGTTTACGCTGGAGGGATGCGCCAAGAGAGTATGGCCCGCATAAGACGCTATACAATCGCTGGAAGCGGTGGAGCGACAAGGGCATCTTCGCGCAGATGCTGGCCGGGCTGGCAGCCGAGCACGGCGAGAAGAAGACTGTGATGATTGACGCGACTTATCTGAAAGCTCATCGGACGGCGTCCAGCCTGGGCGTCAAAAAGGGGGGCGTGGCCGCCTGATCGGCCGCACCAAGGGCGGCATGAACACGAAGCTGCATGCCCTCTGTGACAGCAAGGGCCGCCCGATCAACTTCTTCGTGTCCGCCGGGCAAGTCAGCGATTACATCGGAGCGCGAGCGCTGCTCAGCAGCCTGCCGAAGGTCGACTGGCTGCTCGGCGACCGGGGTTACGACGCTGATTGGTTCCGGGAAGCGTTGCAGGACAAAGGGATACGCGCCTGCATCCCCGGCAGAAAACAACGCAAGACGACCGTGAAATACGACAAGCGGCGTTACAAACGGCGCAGCCGCATCGAGATCATGTTCGGCCGGCTCAAGGACTGGCGCCGCGTGGCAACCCGATACGACAGGTGCCCCAAGGCCTTCTTCTCCGCCATCGCTCTCGCCGCGATCGTCATCTATTGGCTGTGAAACTCAATGAGTCCTGAGCCTAGCGCGTCGAATCGATCGAGAGATAGGGTCATTCCCCCTAAATGGGCGGGGTCAGAAAGGCATCGACACCGCCGTCGATTTCCTTACAAAACCGCCTGACCTGGCTCTACGAGATTCCGGTGCCGTCCATTGCCAAGACTAGAGCATCCATCGCGCAGGTCGATACCCCATGAATATAGGCCTCCTGAAACACTGCGGTCAGCGCTTTCTCGACGGCCTCTTTCATGGCGAAACTTGGCTCATCTGAGGCCGTCCGCTAGGTTGCGGAGGCCACCCTTCAATTGCGCGTCAGTTACGGCACAATTGAGCCGTTGCTGAGGTGGCTTAGGTTGCCGGGTCTCACAGGCATGATCTCCGCGAGAGTGCTGCGTATCTGTTCCAGCGGCTGACGGCTGGCCCAGAAGAGGGGGCCGCCGAGATGGCGCGGGAAGCCGTAACCATTGACCAGAACGAGGTCGATATCCGAAGCGCGCTGAGCGATTCCGTCTTCTAGAACCAGCAATGCCTCGTTGATAATGGCTGAAAGAGCGCGGCGCTGGATGTTTTCCTCACTTAAGGTGTTGGGCGCCTTTCCTTCTCGCGCCCGTTCGATCAGTGTTTGAACAATGGCGCCGGGTCTGCGGTTGCCTTCAACATAGTCATACCACCCCGCCCCGGTCTTCTGACCTAACCGGCCTGCCTCTACCAGCCATTCCAGTACTGGCACATCTTGTCCTTTGTACTCTCCGGCGGCATGTCTGCGCTTGCGATTTGCCCACGCGATATCAAGGCCTGACATGTCGGATACGGCGAAGGGTCCCATGGCGAACCCAAATGTTTCGAGCGCCCGGTCAACTTCCTGCGGCAGCGCCCCATCCATCAGCATTGCTTCGCATTCGGCGCGATAGGCATTATAGATGCGGTTGCCGATGAACCCCTCGCAGACCCCCGCCACGACCGACACCTTTCGCAGGCGACGACCCAAGGCGAGAGCGGTCTTAAGAACTACCGGAGAGGTTTCCGCACCACGGACTATTTCGAGAAGTTTCATCACATGAGCGGGGGCAAAGAAGTGCAGCCCGACAACGGCCTCGGGACGCGAGGTTGCCGTAGCCAGTTTGTCGAGGTTCAGATAGGAGGTGTTCGACGCAAGAATTGTGCCGGGCTTTGCAATGCGGTCGAGACGGGCCATCAGCTCTGACTTGACCGCCATGTCCTCGAAGACAGCCTCAAGAAGCAAGTCACAATCGGCCAGATCTTCAACCGCACCCACGATTGTCAGCGAGGCAGGATCTCTGGCTTTGGCAAGGAAACCGGCGATGCGCTCGCGCGCAGCGTCCAGGGCTTCAGGCTGTAGATCGGTCAAGCGAACGGGAATGCCTGCGGCCAGAAAGGCGGCTGCGATCCCGGATCCCATCGTGCCTGCTCCGACAATGCCCACGGACTGGATCGAACGCGGGGAAACCCTTTCCAGACCGGCAACCTGTGCAGCCTGACGCTCGGCGAAAAACAGGTGGCAGAGCGCGGCGGATTCATCGGTGTCACGCAAGGCGACAAAGGCGGCACGGGCATTGTCCAGCGCCGTATCAAACGGCAATGCGACTGCGTCGCGCAGGGCCTGAACTTGGGCGCTAACGAAGGGGCGGTTCTTGCCGCGCTTCAGGGCTATACTGGCGGCCGTCTCGAAGGCGGCGGCGTCATGACCTAAGGGGGGCAGGTCGCGCACCAGGCGTTTGGCGGGGTGTTCCAACGCAAAGGTCGCAGCACCTTCGCGTAGGTCCGGGACGATCTGGTCAATCATCCCAAGCTGCAGGGCTTCGGGTGCCTTGACCAGACGGCAGGATGTGATGATTTCAAGCGCCTTTGCTGCATCGGTCAGGCGGGGCAAGCGCACCGTGCCACCTGCGCCGGGGATGATGCCGAACGTCCCTTCGGGCAGGCCGACGGAAGCTGTGGAAAGGGCCACGCGGCCGTCGCAGGCTAAAGCGATCTCATAGCCCCCGCCTAGGGCAGGGCCTTCTATGGCCGCGATGACGGGCTTTGGGCAAGCTTCGATACTCGCGATTACCTCGGGCAGTGTGGGGGCGGTGATGGGGTGGCCAAATTCCTTCAGATCCGCCCCCGCAATGAAAGTGCCGTTAGTACCAGACAGGACCACTGCACGCACGTCAGCATTTGCACTCGCCGCCGAGATGTCTTCGATCAACGCTACGCGCAGGTCGCGCGATAAGGCATTCACCGGAGGGTTATTGATTTTCAGCCAGGCGATGCCTGCCTCTACATGTGTCGTCACCAAATGCATGAGCATACTCCAATTAGCTCAGGGATTTTAGCATGTTGCGTGCGATCACAAGCTGCTGGATCTGTGTGGTCCCCTCGTAGATACGGAAGAGGCGTGCATCGCGATAGAAGCGCTCGATGCCATATTCTTCCATATAGCCTGCGCCGCCATGAATCTGGACGGCACGGTCGGCCACCCGGCCCACCATCTCGCTGGCGAACATCTTGCAGCAAGCTGCCTCCGTGGAGACATCCATCTCGGCGTCCTTTTGCCTCGCGGTTTCCAATACCATGCATCGTGCCGCATAAGCTTCAGCTTTGCTGTCAGCCAGCATCGCTTGAACCAATTGGAACTCGGCGATCGGCTGACCGAACTGCTTGCGTTCGGCCGCATAGCGCAGGCTGTCATCAATTAACCGCTCCGCCATGGCCACGCAGATCGACGAGATATGCAGGCGCCCTCGGTCCAGCACTTTCATGGCCGTGCGGAAACCCTGACCCTCTACCTCGCCTAGAAGCGCGTCAAACGGCACTTCGCAGTTGTCGAAAATCACATCTGAAGTATGCGAACCTTTTTGCCCCATCTTCTTGTCGATGGCCCCCAGTGAGAGCCCCGGTGTACCGGCCTCGACCAAGAACGCCGACACCCCTCGCGACCCGGATTTCTTGGAATCGGTGCGTGCGAAAACTGTGAATACCCCAGCATGTGGAGCGTTAGTGATAAAACGCTTGGTGCCATTCAGGACATAGCCCATTTCGGTCCGCTGCGCCGTGGTCCGGAGTGACCCGGCGTCCGAACCAGCCTCGGGCTCGGTCAGCGCGAAGGCGCTGATCAGATCTCCGGTCGCCATCCGTGGCAGATACTTCCGCTTCTGCGCCTCGGTCCCATCCATGATCAGCCCTTGGGAGCCGATGCCGTTATTAGTACCGATCAAGGACCGGAAAACGGGCGAGGTTCTGCCCAGCTCAAGCGCGACGCGAACCTCCTCTTCCATTGACAGGCCTAGCCCCCCGTACTCTTCGGGAATGGAAAGGCCAAACAAGCCAAGGTCCGCAATTTCTTGGCGGACAGGCGCAGGAACGGCGTCGTCTTGCGAAACCTGGTGCTCCAGTGGGCGCAGGCGCTCCCGCACGAACCGCTCTACGGTTCCGATTAGTTCTTTCAGTGTCTCAGTATCCAGGGCCATATTGACATCCTTCGCAAGCGGGTTTGGGTGTAATTATATACTGGTCGGCTGGTAAGTAAATATCGGTTTTACTCAAAGGCCAACGAAGATTGCTTGACAAGCTGAAATATTTACATACTGTTCAGACGGTAAGTAAATTCGCGTTAAAAGGAAACGCCATGAGCGCTGCACTCGAAGGCATAAAGGTTCTTGATTTGTCCCGGGTTCTTGCCGGGCCTTGGGCTACTATGACCTTGGGTGACTTGGGTGCGGAAGTCTTAAAAGTAGAGCAGCCGGGTTCAGGGGACGATACTCGCGCGTGGATGCCGCCTTCGGTCAATGGCGTATCGACCTATTATCTGGGTGCTAATCGCAACAAGAAAAGCTTGGCCATCGACCTCGGCAAGCCCGAAGGGCGCAACCTGATAGTCGCTTTGGCCAAGAAAGCTGACATTCTGGTCGAGAACTTCCGCCCAGCCTCCTTGCGCAAATTCGGCCTGACCTATGAGGATTTGCGTGAGATCAACCCGCGACTGATCGTCTGTTCAATTTCGGGTTACGGGCGGGGGCACGAGCACGAAGAGCGGCCGGGCTATGACTTTATAATTCAGGCTGAATCCGGCTTCATGGCGATCACCGGAGAGAAAGACGGGATGCCCATGCGGCTTGGCGTGGCCTTCATCGACCTGATTTCGGGAATGAACTCGGTGCAAGCTATCCTCGCCGCACTTTACATGCGCGAGCGCACGGGGCAGGGCCAGTGGCTGGATATCAGCTTGACCGATAGCGCGGCCTTTATGCTGGCAAATGTCGCGTCTGGCCACTTGAACACCGGACAGGAGCCGCAGCGTTATGGCAACGCGCACCCTTCGATCGTTCCTTATCAGCTGTTCGATTGCGCTGATGGGCGTGTGGCGCTTGCCGTTGGGAACGACGAACAATTCCGCCGTTTCTGCAAGGTGATAGGGCAGCCGGAACTGGCCCTAGATGCGCTCTTTGCGACTAACCGTGCCAGAACCGAAAACCGTGAGATCCTTTTGCCTCTGCTGGAAGTGGCCCTTAGCGCCTTCCCGCGCGCGCAGCTTCTGGCCGACCTTCGGGCGGTCGGCGTGCCTGCGGGAGAATTGCGCAGTGTTGGTCAAGCCTTTGCTAGCGACATCGCCGCTTTGCGCCAAACAGTAGTATCGGTGCCCTCGGACAAGCTTGGCACCTTCTGCTCGGTTCGCAATCCGTTGAATCTTTCGGAGAGCCCTTTCCATCCGCCACAGCCTCCGCCAGAAGTCGGGGAGCATACCGAAGCCGTATTGATCAACGAATTGGATCTTTCCACCGAGGAAATTTCTAGATTGCAGGCTCAAGGTGTCGTTCAGTGTTTTGGACAATAGGGTAACGGAGGCAGCGAATGGCGCAGGTAATTAAGAAACGGCAAGGCCGCCCGCCAACCATGGAGAATCCGCGTGGCCGTATCCTCGATGAGGCAGCGGCCCTGTTTGCACGCGACGGATATGAAAGTGCCTCTCTGGGCAGTCTCGCGGATGCTGTCGGCGTGACCAAGGCGGCAATCTACCACTACTACCCAAACAAGAAAGAAATTTACGAGGCGATCATCGTTCAAACGCTGGAGGGGCTACTTTCCCATGTGACGCGGCGGCTCGATGAGAATATGACCCCCTCAGAAGCCTTGTCGAGCTTCATGTCGGCTCATGCAGAGTATTTCGAGGCAAACTATCACGGTTTTGTCACCATGTTAGTGGGCTTTGGCGGCATGGAGAACAGCGCTTTCATCGTTGATGCGCAAAAGATACGTCGCAACTATGAAGGAAAGTTGCGTAATATTATCGAGCACGGGGTTGCTGACGGCCATTTTCGCCAAGTGGATCCTTCTGTGACCACTCGCGCAGTGCTGTCAATGTTGAACTGGATGGTTCGCTGGTTCAAGCCAGGCGGCGAACGCTCCGCCGTCTCATTTGCCGAAGAATATTGTGATCTGATCCTGGGAGGCTTGCGCCTCCAAACCTGATCTCCGCCACTTGATACCTGACGGACCCTGCAAACCAAGTGCGGACAGCCCACTGACTTTGTTGGTGGGGCTGCTTTTACATGCAATTTGCCAAAAGGACTGCCTATGACTGCCCCTGCTGTGTTCAAACCTTCCTCTGCGCTTTCAAAAGTCGGCCCCTCGGCGATCTCACGCATGATGGCGGCCACGGCCGAGATGAAGCGCCAAGGCCGCGATGTGATTGGTCTGCATGTGGGCGAGCCCGATTTCAACACGCCGGAAAACATCCTTGACGCCGCCAACCGCGCGATGCGGAACGGTGAGACGCACTATTCCGCGCTTGACGGCTCGCCTGCAGTTAAGGCTGCGGTGCTTGAGAAGTTTCGCCGCGAGAACGGTCTGAACTTCACGGCTGATGAAGTCGTCGTGACGACCGGTGCCAAGATGATGATTTTTTCTGCTTTCATGGCTTCGATTGGCCCTGGCGATGAAGTGATTTTGCCTGCGCCGTATTGGGTTAGCTACAGTGACATCGTTGAAATGATGGGTGCAACGCCAGTCATCCTGCCGACGAAGGCCGAGGATGGGTTCGTACTTAAGGCTGCGGATCTCGAGGCGGCCATCACGCCGAACACCCGTTGGATCTTGATCAACTCGCCCTCGAATCCGACCGGCACGATCTATTCGGCTGAGGATTATGCGCCGCTTCTGGATGTCCTGGCCGAGAACCCGCATGTTTGGCTAATGGTTGATGACATGTATGAACATCTGATCTTTGACCCGGGCACCTTTGTTACGCCTGCCCAGCTGCGTCCTGACCTGCGAGACCGCATTCTGACAGTCAATGGTGTCTCGAAAGCCTATGCGATGACCGGATGGCGAATCGGATATGGAGCTGGTCCCCTGCCGCTGATGAAGGCGATACGCGCAGTGGTTAGCCAGTCTACCTCCTGCACGTGCACCATCGCTCAGGCAGCTGCGGTGGAGGCTCTCACTGGCCCACAGGAGGCGGTGAGTGCTTACCTTGCCGAATATCGCAGTCGTCGTAGCCTGATTATGGAAGAGTTGCATACTATTCCGGGTCTTGTGTGCGCGGCTCCCGCCGGCACCTTCTATGCCTTCGTTGATTGGAGAGCCTTGGTCGGTTCGATAACGCCCGGCGGCGAGGTGCTGGCCGATGATGAAACTTTCTGTCACTACATGCTGCAAGAGCATGGTGTGGCTGTAGTGCCTGGTGCAGCCTTCGGGGCCGCCGGCTATTTCCGCATCTCTTTCGCCAGCGACGAACAGTCGCTTCGTCAAGGCATGGCACGTATCCGCCTCGGCTGCGCTGCTTTGACCCGGTGAGGAAATTTTCTCCAGGGCTTCGGTGACTGGTGTCAGTTGTTCGCGTGTGTAATAATCCATCAAAATCTTGATGCGGCGCGGAAGTTTGCCGGCTACTTGGGGATGCCCGCCGTTTGCTCGGTCGCCTATCGGCATGGGCCAGGCAGCCGGTTAGGCACTGCAAAACTTGTTGGACCCCTCGGGCGCGAAGTTCGCGGGTTCCAAAACGGTCGGCGTTGGACCTATTGGCCGCGGCCTGAGGCACCTTCTTTACCTACCTGCCGCGCACCTCCTTTCGAATCGGAACACAGTTCAATACCTCGCACCAGAGCGAGAAACTCCGACGCTACTCTTGTGTCTTGCAGACTGTAGGACACTCGGGGCGATTTTCCATCAGTTGTTTCTGTCGTTATACTGTATCTCTCGGTCGCTTCAAACGAAGCAAATTGAATCTAACATCTTGTAAATAGTAAACTTTTGCCAACTGACGGCTTGATTGTCGGTGGTCCGGTAGCCGCGTGAATGTTGTGGTTCCCAAAGCGAGCGATTTCATTTTTTTGTTTACTTACCTTCCCGCCGGTATATATGGGGTCTGCTCCGGCTGGGGGCAGAATGACACCCTAAGGCTGGGCGTCATCGATTTTTCCACCTGTATTCGCCTGTGAGCAGGATATGCGCCCATCCGAGTGGCGAGATATGCGCCAAGAGTTGAGGTGAACAGTCGAGACCAGCACGCATTCGCGTGGTGACGGCATGGCCAAGATGTTTGGTGTTCCAATAGATGATGATCGCGGCCAGCAGGTTCAGCCCGGCCATGCGATAGTGCTGCCCTTCAGAAGTTTGGTCTCGGATTTCGCCCTGGCGACCGATACGGAGGGCGTTTTTCAGGGCATGATGTGCCTCACCCTTGTTCAACCCGATCTGTGCCCTGCGCTGCATGTCGGCGTCGAGCAACCATTCGATGATGAAGAGCGTACGCTCGATGCGCCCGATTTCGCGCAGGGCAAGCGCCAACTCATGCTGACGGGGGTATGATGCAAACTTTTTCAACAATTGACTGGGTGGCATGACGCCTGCCGCCATGGTGGCGACGGCGCGCAAAATGTCCGGCCAGTTCTCCGTGATCAGCTTTTCTCTGATCTTACCGCCGACCAGCCGGCGGATTTCCTTCGGCGCAGCGACGGGGTCGAAGAGATAGAGCCGTTTTGACGGCAGATCGCGGATGCGGGGAACGAAGCGATAAGACAGGAGCGCGGTCGCCGCGAAGACATGATCCGTGAAGCCGCCGGTGTCGGCGTATTGCTCTTTGATCTTCTTCCCAGCCTCGTTCATCAGCAGGCCGTCCAGAATGTATGGGGCCTCGTTGACGGTCGCAGGGATATTCTGTGTGGCAAACGGGCCGAACTGGTCGGAGACATGGGTGTAGGCCTTCAATCCGGGCTCCTGCCCATACTTTGCGTTGATGAGGTTCATCGCCTCACCATGCCGCGTTGTTGGAAAGAACTGACCGTCGCTTGAAGCGGTCGTACCGCCGCCCCAGAACTGCGTCATCGGCAAATTGGTCTGCGCCTCGATCACCGTGGCAAGCGCCCTGTTGATGGCATCGCTTTCAACATGCCACCGGGACAAGCGCGAGAGTTGGAAGTAGTCATGTGAACTGGTCGCCTCGGCCATCTTGCTGAGGCCAAGGTTCAATCCCTCGGCCAGCAGCACGTTCAACAACCCGATGCGATCCTTGCAGGGAACACCGGTGCGCAGGTGTGTAAAGGATTCGGTGAAGCCGATATCGTCATCAACTTCCTGCAGCAGATCGGTGATCCGCACGGCAGGCAGGCGACCATAGAGATCAAGCACCATGCCATCAGCATCCGCCGGGATTGCTGCCGTCAAACGATCGACCTTGAGAACGCCGTTCTCGATTGAACCGCCGGGAATCGCGCCAGCTCTGGCAGCCTTGGCCAAACGCTTCATACCTTCTGCCAGTCTTGCTTTGCGATCATCGAGCCAGATCTCAGGTTCGAATGGCATCGTCAGGCGAGGGCACGCCTTGGCTGTTTCTATCGGTACCAAGGCCTGTTTCAGATCAGCGTAACGCCGGGAATGGGGCAGCCAGATGTCGCCGGATCGGAAGGCTTCACGCACCTGGAACATCACGGCGACCTCCCAGAGCCGGTTGTCACCTGGGTCCTGAGCATTGAGGTGTCGATGCCATTTCGAGGTTCGGCGCAAGAAGCCAACCTGGCGGGGTGCGTCAGTTTGATCCTGGGCGATGACTTTTGTTGCCTGCATCAAAGGCACCGCCACCGGGGCGGCGCAGATATCGAGCGCCCGCAGCATTCTTGGGGTATAGCGCCGGAATCGGTGATATCCATGAACGACATGCGACAGGGCGTCAGCCGCCATCGTGTCGGCCAATTCGGCCGCAGTTGTCACCATACGTTCGAGGTGAGACCAGCCACACGCAACTTCGACGGCGGCATCAAGGGACACGCCATCTGCCTTTGCCTCCAGCAGGGCAGCACCGAGATCCTTGAAGGAACGTAATGTCTCACGCAGCGAAGATCTGGCATCCGCGATGCGCGCGTCGGATAGCCTTTTCGCATCCCGCCAGGTCTTGCCGACGATCCGGTCGTGGGTTTCGATCACAGCGTCGGCGACGGCCGCCTTCCATTCGATCGCGCAAACCGCGAGGATCGCCAGGCGCCGGTCACTCGTGATGTCGCGCAACCCATCGGCAAAGTAGCGCTCGCCTTGGCGGCGCAGGCGGGTGATCCGATGTGGTGGTACGTCGGCCAGAATGTCCGGTGAGAGGTCCAATTCTTGCAAAAATTCCAACCGATCCAGAAGTCGCGATGCTCCAGCCGAGTTGCTGCCCGTCTCGAAACGGCGAAGCCAGATGAACCGGGTGACATTGCCATCCACGATCTCGGTCAACAGCGCGTCGAGGCGTTCTTTCGTTCCATCGTCGATCCTGTTGGTGATCCGGCTTTCGGTCTGGCGCTCAGCCGACACCAGAGCATCTGCGCACAACCGTTCGATGACAGAGATGCCGGGCAGGATCACCTGCGACCGGCGGCACTCTTCGACAAATCGGCGCGCCAGGTCTTCGTTGGATCGGGCAGTTTCAGCCTCATTCTCAAGCCAGGCCTTCAGACTCCGCGCGCCTTGGCCCGAGAACATCTTGAATCCATAGACCTGGCGAAGGGCGTGCAGGTGCTGCTGACGGGTTTGCCGGCGTGCGGCATAGGGTAAGACATCGTCGCCGGTAAGACCCAACTGGGCTGCGATGAAACGCAAGACCTTTTCCGGGATGACTTCGCCAGATGACAACAGCCGCCCAGGATAGCGTAGGGCACAAAGCTGTAGGGCAAAGCCGACCTTGTTCTCCGGCCGTCGCCGTTCGTTGATGTGTTCGATATCGTCGTCTGCCAGCGTGTAATGCCGCAACATTAAGGTCTCGTCAGTCGGCAGGTCGAAAAGCGCCGAACGCTGGCGCTCGGTCAGAATGGACCGTCTTGGCATGTTGGTTTGTCCTTGTTAATCAGATGTCTGTTCGGGACACATCTCGCACCAGCAAAATCAACGGCTTGCAAGACCAATTTCCGAGGGGGTTCAACTGGGACAGCGCGCAGCCATCTATGCCAGAGTTTCCACCGCCGATCAGTCGTGTGACAGGCAGGTGATGGAACTGACAGCTTTTGCTGAACGCGGCGGATACCAGGTGATAGGCGTCTTCAAAGAAACGGCCTCGGGTGCCTCCGCCAATCGTGTCGCCCGGAACCGAATTCTCGATCTGGCTCAGGCACGGCAGATAGATGCCGTCCTTGTCAGCGAGTTGTCCCGGTGGGGCCGCTCCACTCAGGACCTATTGGACACGTTGAACAAGCTGGCTGGCTGGAAGGTTTCGGTCGTTGCCATGAGTGGCATGACATTCGAGTTGGACACGCCGCATGGCCGGATGATGGCGACCATGCTGGCAGGAATTGCACAGTTCGAACGCGACCTGCTAAGTGAACGCGTCAAATCCGGTCTTGCGGCGGCCCGGGCGCGAGGCAAGAAGCTTGGGCGCCAACCCGGACAACGGCCGAAATCCGACAAACTTGCACCCAAGGTCGTACAAGCCGTGGAGGAAGGGCGCTCATACCGATGGATTGCACGTGATCTTGGCATCAGCAAAAATACCGTGCTCGAGATAATGAAACGACACAGAGAAAACTCTTAGGGTGTCATTCTGCCCCCAGCCGGAACAGACCCCAATAATGCTTTATTGTACCAACACCGGTCCCTAAGACAAGCTACGAAGGGGGCTATCTGCCCCCGCGCCAGTGGCGCTCCCCCGAGGATTATTTCGGGGAAGATAAAGGTAGGTGTCCTATCCTTCTGCGTCGTCCGAAGTAAATTCGATTTCGATTGTGCTGAACGGCTCTATACGGGTCAGACCATCGTTTCCGATTGACGCTTGGATAACATCAAGGGCTTTGCTTGCTTCGGTGTGAAAGTCTCTGCCATCACCCGATTGGGAAAGAACGTCGCGTAGATCAAGCGTGATGGTGAACACCATTTCGCCCATGTCGATCACAACAACTTCGTGATCCATGCTGCGTATCGACGGTTCCGACTTGGCGAGTATCGAGCATAGTTCAACCATAGCTTCGGGGTGCAACGTCAAGCCGGTCTGTTTTTGGGTTTCAAAAAACAGGGCTGCGATAAAGTTGTGAGAAACAAAGCGAGTGTCTTTCACGTCCCAATCGTTCATAAAATCGGCTGTGTAGCCCTCGTCAGCACCGACCAATGCCGCATATCGGTCGCGGCACGCTTCACGCATAGCGCCTTTGGTTGGGTAGGATGTTGCGAGGGCCGCAAAAAGTGTCTCCGCTAATGTATGCGGATCAACGGTGTCATCGTCATGGCCGGACGCAAAACCGACAGGGATTTTGGCCTTGTTTGGTCCTTCGATGTATGGGGCACCTTCGCCAAATGAATCGCAATATCGTAGTGGTTCACCAGCGAAACGTTCTACAAGTTCCGAACCTCGACCAGCGCGAACAGCTCTGATCCAAATATGGCGTGTAACTTTGGACACTGACTTTGTTCGGAATCCAATCAAATAGTAGTTTTCGTCTGGGTCAAAATCCACTTGCCAAAAGTTACCTTCAACAGCTTTTGCAAGTTCATTCGCGAACAATGCTTCGTCCTGGATGGTGAAAAATTCTGTTGGCTTCTTTACTGGCTCAAGGCCCCAATACTCATACCAATGATAGTCGGGGTCATGATGCTCTGGCAGCGTATCCGCGCCGTAGACGTGGATGGAAGCAAGACGACCGATAATTGCACCAATGACTTGATCTTGCCAACCAAGGGAGGGCGGCAAGCCTTGCTCGGCAAGACCTTCAACTGTGAAGGTGCGCAGGTAGATTTCGTCGATCCCCTCGTCTTCATCTTCCGCTTGGCGCTCGTCGCAAAACTCGACAACCATATCATTTGTGAACCGTATATAATCATAAAGTTCTTCCAAAACCGGACCCGGCACTAGCAGTTTGCCGCTGTCCCATTTCTTGATCGTATCGAGCCGAGTGGAAAAAATGTTGGATGCATCCTTTTGGGAAAACCCAAGGTATTTGCGCATGTAAGCGAACCGATTATCCATAGCGATAATCCTCCATTTGTTGTTGAAACTGGACTTGAAACCAAAAGCCAGTGGACCAATCCTCCGGCTGTGTTGAATCGTAGTTATCTTCTGCGAACCGAGCAAGCGGTTAAAGGGCCATCTGCATTCGGCCTTTAGGGCAAACAGGCTGGCCTAGCCTCGCGCGGTAGTCAGCAAGGGCGTAATTAACTCACCCAAAACTGAAACCGGACCTTCGTGCACAATGCAGCGAAACAGGAACAAGAGCCCAGAGCGCACGGTTTTCTTCAGTAGAGCTAAAGTCTGCAGTCTGGGGAAGGCGGAATTGCCTCAAAAACGGCAGCCCAAATCTGGCATTGGGAGAACGTTGCGACACCTTGGTGCAGCACCTCCACTGCATAACTGTCTCGTCTCTGTTGTCTCTCTTCGTTGATTTGCGATGTCGAGCCTAGGGTGCAAATCATTCTGGCCACCAGAAGCATATGAAAAAGGGTGCTCCAAACATGGAACACCCGCATTGTTTTGCATCCAGAGCCGGCTTACTTCAGCAGCACGTCCAGCGGCACAGGTTCGCTGATTGTAAAGCTGCCGATGACACCTGGTTTGCCATCTGTAATCTCGACAATCTGCATTTCAGCAGAGTTCTGGTGGTGGATCTGATCAGAGAAGCTGCGCGGACCAAAGACTGTTGGTTCGCCATCCATCTTCTCAAGTTCGGCTGTTACGGCTGATGCTTCGACAGTTCCGGCCCGTTCGACCGCTTTGGCCCATAGATCAATCAGCAGATAACCCGGATACGCGTATGTGCTGGACGGACCAGCGCCTGTAGCCGCCTCAAACGCATCACGGAGTTCGTTTACGGCAGGACGCGTATCATCGCCGTAGATAGACCCTTGAACCGGCACAATGAAGTTGGACAAATCAGGTGCGGCGTCCAGCCAGTAGGAGCCATCAACCGAAGAGCCGTTCAGGATGGTCGAGTTGATGCCCGCTGCCCGAATTTGGCGCACAGCAGACGCAGCCCCCGGAATGTAGGAGCACAGCATGATCACGTCTGGTTCGCTCTCAAGGCCTTTGATCCGGGTGATCTGGCTGGCGATGGAGGCATCGCCATTGAGGAAGGTATCACGACCGACAATCTCGCCACCCGCTTTGGGGAACATCCAGTCGAATCCGGTGCAGATACCTTTGTTGTATTCGATTGTCGTATCAAGCAGCACATAGCCGGTTTTTGCTGAACGCTCCTTAACGGACCATTCCGCCATCGTCGCCCCTTGAACATCCGCCAGAACAGAGGCGGAGAAACTGTTCGGGCCAACCCCTTGGATACCTGCCTTGATGTCTTCTGCGCAGAGGAAGAAGGAGTTCAGGCCCGCCGCCTCAGCCGCCAAGGCTGCAGGTGCGCCAAAGTCGTAGTCACAGGTCACGATCAGCATTTCCGCGCCTTCATCGACCAGTTGCAGACCGGCACTTGCGGACTGTGCCTGATCGCTCTTGGTATCGGCTTCGATCCATTTGATCTGCTTGCCAAGCAGACCGCCGGCCGCATTGATCTCATCAATCCGGATGCGCGCCGCGGCGACGGCAGGGGCGTCATAGGCTTCGAGCCAACCGGATTTTGCAATGGCAAAACCGATTGTTATGTCATCGGCCATGGCGGGCGCGCCAAGCGCTAACGTGAGGGCTGTTGCAGTGAAGAAGTGTTTCATTAGTCGTCTCCCTTTAGGTTTCGATGTGTTTGATTTTCCGGTTAGCGGCCACCGATCCGCAGCCGGAGTTCACGCCCGCCAGTCAGACCGGCAGGGCGTAGAATGAGAACCAGGATCATGATGATCCCGATGATGATTTCCTGAGCACCCGTTGGCAGAGCCAATGTCGTCTCGCCAATCTCCATGCCCCGCTCCATCCGCACGAGCCCCTCGATGATGATGGACAGAACAAGGACCCCCATGACAGCGCCGGTCAGGCTGCCAATGCCGCCCACGACAAGCATTGCAAGGGTAATGAAGGTAATGCCGAGGTAGAAGCTGTTGGGGTTCAGAACACCAAGCGAATGGCCAAAGAGCGCACCCGCGACACCCGCAAAGAAGGCAGAGACCACAAGAGAAATGAGCCGATGGCCATACATGTTGATACCGCTGGCGTCTGCGGCCACTTCGTCTTCGCGGCTGGCACGCAAGGCCAGTCCGGATGCGGAGTTGGCATACCACGCAGCGGCCAGAACTGTGACAGAGGCCCACCCCAGAGTAACCCATTGATCGGCATATCGTGTCAGGCCGACAACAGAAGACGTGGCCCCCGTGACGCCTTCCCAGCTGGAATAAACGGTGTAGACAATTGCCAGAAATGCGAATGTCGCGATAGAGGCGGCGATGCCGGAGAGCCGCAAGATCGCAGCACCTGAAATCAGTGCAATGACAGCCGCCAGAAGGCCCGAAGCAACAGCAGCCGGAAAACCATGCCATTCAGCAGTCGCCAGATACGGCCAGAGATCAGGTAGGAACATCCCCTTCATCTGGGGCCTCAGGGTCAGCCATGCAGAGCAATAGGCCCCGATCGCCATGTAACCGGCATGTCCGAAACTGAAGAGGCCGGAGTTGCCAACGAATATCCAAAGCCCGACAACAAAGGTCACGCGGATCAGGGTTTGCGCCGCCATACGCGCCAATGATTTGTCACCCAGAAGCGTGACCAGCAATGTGAACACCACCAGAATGGCGATCAGCAAGATTGGCGTGGACCAAGCACTCAGGCGCTTTTGTTTATGTGTTTGTGCCATGTGCTAAACCCTCGGCTTCGTAGATCTCGGAGCGAACAATCCGTCGGGGCGCAGCAGCAAGCTGACAATGACCAGCGTATAAAGAAACGCATCACGGAAAGGCCGTGCTTCGAGCGGGAGGAACCCCTGCAAAATGACCGAAGCAGCGCCAATCAAAAATCCCGCCGCTACAGCACCGGGCAAACTGCCCAAACCGCCGATCACTGTGGCAATGAAGGCAACCAACATGATCTGCCCGCCCATGCGAATGTCTGCCACACCGGTTTGTGTGACCATGATCAGCGCCACAGCGGCAGCCAGCGCGCCAGACAGGGCAAAGGCGCCGGTGATAACCACATTGGCCCGCACACCCAAAAGCCGCGCCATGGTGAAATTCTCAGCCGCCGCGCGCATTTCCAGCCCGATCCGCGTGCGTTTCAAAAGCAAGGCAAGCGTCACAACAACGAGCAAAGTGGTGCAAATGACGATGATCTGTAGCAAAGGGATCGAGGCCCCTGCGATGCTGACGGGCTGGTTCAACTCTGGCCAGAGGCTTACTGCCTTGGGACGGCTGCTGTAGACCAACAGCAGTGTATTCTGGATCACGAACCCCAAGGCAAAAGATGAAATCATCATCGCCACAGGCGTGGCATTGCGCATGTGCCTGAAGACAAAGAACTCGGAGGCGACGGCGATTGCAGCGCCGATCAGCAGCAGCAGCGGGATCAGCAAAATCGCCGGCGCTTTGCCCAAGAACATGACGGCAACTGCGTCCGTCGAGGGCACAATCAATGCAAAAACGCAAAAGGCGATGTATTCGCCGTGGGCGAAATTCACCAGTTTCATCACCCCGAAGATCAGAGCAATCCCAAGTGCGGCCATGGCATAGATGCCCCCAAGGCTCAGCGCATCAAAGAGCAGCTGTGGAACGGCGTTCATGTCGCATCCTCCGACTGGTTTTGCCCAAAGTAGGCTTCCTTAAGCAGATCGCTTTCCGCAAAGCCTGCCGCATCGCCATCGCCGGCAACATGACCCCCGCGCAGCAACACCATGCGCCCGCCAACCCGGGCCGCGCGGGCCGAGCTCTGTTCAACGATGATCAGGGTCAAGCCGCGTTCGGCCTGCAGATTGACGAGCGTTTCATAGACCTGATCGACAATATTCGGAGCCAACCCAAGCGAAGGTTCATCCACCATCATCAGTTTGGGATTGGTCATCAAACCGCGCCCGATCGCCAACATCTGTTGCTGTCCGCCGGACAGTGCTCCGGCATTGGCATGCCGCCGCTCACCCAGGATAGGAAAGCTCTGGTAGATCCCGTCGATATCCGTTTCAATCGCCGCCTTGTCCTTCCGGATGCCCGTGCCCACACGCAGGTTTTCCTCGACTGTCAGCGTTCCGAAAACCTCGCGGCCTTCCGGAACCATAGTCAGACCCAAACGCGCTATCGCTTCGGGCGAGCGGCCATTCAGCACATCGCCTTCCACCTCAATGCGGCCATGGGTCGTGGCAACGGCTCCGCAAATCGCCTTGAGCAGAGAGGACTTGCCCGCCCCATTCGGCCCGGAGATGAACAGCCTCTCACCCTCTTGAACAGTAAAGGAAACATCCGACAGTGCAGGCACTTTGCCATACCGAACCGCGACATCGAAAACACCCAGCTTTGACATCACGCGTGCTCCATGTTTTCTGGCGCATGCTCTGCGCCCAGATAGGCTTCGCGTACCGCCTGGCTGGCCAGGATCTCGGTCTTGTCGCCCTCTTCGATGATCTTGCCCGCGTCCAGAACATAGACGTGGTTTGACAATGACAGGACAAGCCCGACGTTATGCTCGATCAACAGGACACCGCAGTTCAGCTCATCCGCGATCCGCCTGATGATTTGTGCCAGATCATCCGCTTCGGTTTCGGACATGCCTGCGGCGGGTTCGTCCAGCAGCAGGTAATCGGGGGCAAACATCAGCGCACGCGCAATGCCGACCCTGCGCTCGTCCGTATAGGGCAGCCCGGCTGCGGGCAGTTCGGCAAGATGCCCGGCCCCCATCCAGGACAACACGCGCAGCGCTTCGTCTTCGGAGGCGCGCCGCGAATGGCCAAGGCCCACCCCGGTCACTGCAAGATTGTCCAGTACATCCAGCCCGGAAAACAAGCGCCCGGCCTGGAACGTGCGCGCAAGACCCCGGCGGCGAATGTCATAGGGCGCTTTGGCGTTGATGTCCTGCCCATCCAGCATGACCGTGCCTGACGTGGGGTCCTGAAAGCCTGTGATGATGTTGACGCAGGTGGTTTTGCCTGCTCCGTTGGGGCCGATCAACCCGACAATTTCCGCCTTCTTTAGCGAAATCGTCACGTCATCCAGAGCCTTGAAGCCACCAAACGCAACGCTGATTGATTCCAGTTCCAATGACAAAATCTTATCCTTCGCGTTCCTGTTCCGACCGTTGTGCTCCACAGCCGCCAACCGATGGCGGCTGTGGGTCCTGGTGATGCTCACTAGGTCCAGTGTGCCACGCTGCGCCGCTCGAAACTCTCGCGGAACTGTTCGATCGTCTTGGGCAGCGGCTCGCCGGTTTCCCAATCCAGGATCACCGCATAGCGTCGCACGGCGTCCATCGCGTCGATCTCGCCGTTGCGATACATCTCGGCAACCTTTTCAGGATCAATGCGCGCCCAAGCCACGCGGTTTTCACGAATATGCGCCCGCAGTTTCTCGGTCTCGGCCTCATCGACCTCATATTCACACAAGTCCGCATCAATCTCTTTGATCACCACGCCGTAGTCCAACGCGGCTCGTTTGATAGAGACATAGTCATCCACCACATCCGTCAGAACAGCCTCTGTCTTGCGTTCAAGTGGGTCGCCAAAGCCGCCGCCCCCCGCGGTCGGGCGCGCAAACTCATCTCCCGAATACATCGGGAAGCCGGAGAAGACCGACCCAAGCCATTCGTGCGTGTCCGAGCCGGCGCGTTTGATGGTCAGACCATGCGGCATGGAGGGCAAACCACCATCAACACCCCAGACAACGGCGCGTTCGCGGTCGCATACATAGGACATGACGGATTTTTCACTTTCCAGAAGCAGGGAGGTTTTCTGCACCCCTGTCCCACCGCGCCATTTGCCCGGGCCTGCGCTGTCTTTTTTGATCTGAAATTCAAGCGTCCGGGTCGGGTTGACCCGCTCGTTGCCTTCGTTGGGCTGAGACATGAGCCCGGTTCCGAAGCAGGCTGTGGTGACGTCGCTGCCATCCTTACCGCGCCGTCCGCCCCAACCGCCGGGGAGCCATTCGTAGAACATGAATGTAGAGTCCTCCTCGCGCCGCTTGTCCGTGCCCCCCGCCAACAGGTATTCAAGATTGAATGCACAGGCGATGGCGCGCTCCGGCATGATCTCCGACCACATCTCGAAAACCGAGTTCATGATCTTTTCAAACGGCATCAGGAAGCCGGTGACCGCCGTGGGCCACTGGGCACTGACCACCGAATTTTCCGGCGCAGCGACAGAAAGCATCCGATAGAAGCCGGAGTTCAACGGCAGGTCAGGAAAGAAGGTCTTCATCCCCGCGACGACAGCCGAGAATGTGGCTCCCGGCGCGGAATTGTACATCGAACCAATCGTCGGGTGGCTGCCTTCGAAATCGTAGTGAATCTGATCACCCTTGATTGTCATCTTGATGTGGATCGGGATCATCCCCTCGCCACCTGACGGGTCCCGGTCGATGTAGTCGACGGATTTCCATGTGCCGTCGGGCAGCGCCGCAATACGCTGGCGCACGGCGCGTTCAACGTAGTCCTGCACCTCGTTCATGCCCTGCTTGACCTGCTCGCGCCCGTATTTGCGCACCAGCCGCAGGATTTCACGTTCGGCCACCTGCGTGGCCTGTGCCTGGCTGTGGATGTCACCGATAATCGACGCGGGGTCGCGTGTGTTGTTTGCGATCAGGTTGGCAACGTCGGAACAAAATTCGCCGGCACGGAATAGCCGGACAGGTGTGATCCGAACCGCCTCGCGGAACATGTCTTTCGCCGTCACATCAAAAGAACCGGGCACAGAGCCACCCAGATCAGACCAGTGCCCGTTTGACTGCGAAAACCCGATCAGCTCGTCTTCATCAAAGATCGGCCGCACCAGACGGACATCGCTGAAGTGCGTGCCGCCTGCGTAAGGATCGTTGATTGCGTAGACATCGCCGGGCATCATGTCGCCCTTGAAGACGCGAATAACGTCTTTGCAGGTAAAGTGCAGCGTGCCGACGTGCACCGCGATGTCATCGTTGCCCTGCGCAACCGAATTGCCTTCGGCATCATGCAGCGCGTTTGAAAAGTCGCGGTTGTAGATCACAAAGGAGTAACAGGTGCGCAGCATCTGCTCGGCCATCTGGTCAACGGATGTGATGAAGGAGTTCTTGAGAACTTCAAACGTGACGGGATCTAGGGCTTTTGAATCACTCATAGTATTACTCCTGCACTCGGATGAGAATGTTCATGTATTGATCGACTTCAGCAGTCGTGTTCGGCGGAATTACGGTGGTTGAATCGAACTGCTCGACAATGGCGGGGCCATCAAAGGTCGCACCGGCGGTCAGGTTTTCACGCTCGAAAATCATCGCCGTGTGGGCCTTGCCGTCAAACCAGACATCGCGTGTCTTGTCGGTCTTGGGCTTGTTCTTCCTCACCTCGTGCTTTTGCAGCTCGGCCTTGGGAACCATACCCGTCGCCGTCAGCCCCACACGGAAGATCGACACCGGTGCGTCATCCCGGCGGAAGTTGAATTCGCGCTGGTGTTCGCTGTGGAACCCGTCGATCAAGGCCTCAATATCGGTGACCTTGGACGGCGCAGATACTGCCAAGGCACGCCATTGGCCCTGATACATCATCTCGACCGTGCGCTGCATGACAATGTCCTTGGGCGCTACGCCTTCGTGCTTCAAACGATCAGCGGCCATGGCCTCCAGCCGCTCGAAGGCGGCCTCCAAATCCTCCGGCTTGGTATCAGCCGCAGCAGCCATGAAGCTGTCTGAGAAGTCGTGCTGGATATCGACCAGCAGGCAACCCAGAGCCGATGTCACACCCGGATTGGGCGGGATAATGACAGTCGGGATCGACAACTCCTTGGCAATTGCCGCACCATGCAACGCCCCGGCTCCGCCAAACGCCACAAGCGCGAAGTCCCGTGGGTCATAACCTCGGCTAATCGACAGCAAACGCACCGCATTGGCCATATTTGCGTTTGCAACCGCAACCACGGCTTCGGCGGCTTCGTGCAGCTCCATTCCGAAAGGCTCGGCCACAGTCTCTCTGACCGACGCTTCGGCCAGGGCGGGATCAAGGGTAATCTTGCCCCCCGCGAGCGATGTGCCAAGGCGGCCCAGCACAACATTGGCGTCCGTGTTTGTGGCCACTTCATTGCCGTTCTTGTAGCAGGCAGGCCCAGGGAAGGCGCCCGCAGATTGCGGTCCGTTGCGCAGTGACCCGCCTTCGTCTTTCCACGCCAGAGATCCGCCGCCCGCACCAATGGTCAGCACTTCGATCGACGGGAACCGGATCGGATAGCCATATTCGATATACCAGTCTTTGGTGACACGCGACTTGCCTTCATACACCAAGGATACGTCCGTGCTGGTCCCGCCCATGTCAAAACCGATAGAATTGTCAAACCCGCAAAGGTTGCCAATAAAGCGGCTGGCAATCGCGCCCGCGGCAATGCCCGACCCTGCCAGACGCGCGGCAAAGTCTTTAACGCTGGCCGGGGTCATCACGCCGCCGCCCGTGTGCAGCAACAGCAGATCGCGTTCGTAGCCGCCGTCAGCCAGCTTACCCTCAAGGCGCGCTACATAATCAACGACCGAAGGCGACACGACCGCGTTTGCCATCGTTGTCGAGAAACGCTCGTGCTCAAAAATCTCCGGCAGGACCTGTGAAGAGATCGACACCGGCACATCCGGCATCACACTCAGCAGAATGTCTCGCATCCGCTCTTCATTGGCCCCATTGGTGTAAGAGTTCATAAAGCAGACAGCAACAGAGGCGACTTTGCGCTTCTTCAAAACATGCGCGATGCGCAGCGCTTCTTTTTCGTCCAGCTTTTCCAGAACCGTGCCGTTCGCGTCGACGCATTCACGGACGGTCAGACGGTCCCGACGCGGGATGTAGGGCTTGGCCACATCTTTGTAGGTGTCCCACAGATCCTCCTTGTTGGCCCGGCGGATTTCGACCACGTCGCGGAACCCTTCGGTGCAGATCATCGCAGAGCGCGCCAAATTACGTGTGATCAGCGCGTTTGTTGCCACGGTTGTCCCGTGCGAAAACATCGACACCTCGCTGAGGTCGATGCCGCCCTGATCAATCCCGTTGAGAATGGCAACCATCGGGTCATCCGGTGTCGATGACGTCTTTTCGATGCGGATCGCACCCGTTGTTTCGTCCATAATGACGACGTCGGTAAACGTCCCACCCACATCTACGGCAACTCTTGTGTTCTTCATGTCTACATCCTTCAAAAGACAACAGGGGATCAGGAAGGCGCCGGCGAAAGCCGACCCTACTTGGGGGTTTTCGGTTTTAGCTAAGGGTTACGGAGGGGCCGTCTTCTGGCCTTGCTGCGCGGCTTTGCGCGTTTCGGTCGGTGTGCAGCCGAACTGCGCACGATAGGCTTTGTTAAACTGGGATTGATCCGAAAACCCCCACCGATGGGCTATCTCGGCAATTGTGATGGGCCCTACGACGCTCAGGTCCTCGCGCGCGCGCACCAGACGCTTTTCGCGGATGAACCCGGAAACCGACCTGCCCGACTCCGAGAACAGTTGTTGCAGATAGCGCTGCGACACATTGCAGGCCTCTGCCACAAGACTTGAGGAGAGATTCTCATTGAAGAGGTTGTTGCGGATAAACTGTTCTGCGCGGTGCAGATGTGCTGCGCGGATTGTCGAGGTTTCGCTGTCCAGCACACGGTCATCTTTGCGGATTGAGAGGCACAGCAGATCAAGGA
This sequence comes from Sulfitobacter pacificus, assembly GCF_030159975.1. Taxonomy (NCBI): domain Bacteria; kingdom Pseudomonadati; phylum Pseudomonadota; class Alphaproteobacteria; order Rhodobacterales; family Roseobacteraceae; genus Sulfitobacter; species Sulfitobacter pacificus. The sequence continues at coordinate 64,709 of NZ_BSNL01000006.1, read as the reverse complement.
TGTGCTTGCCAGCGGCCGCGCGCGCCTGCTCATCAAGCAAATCGACGTGCAGCGCCGTTGTCTTGACGGTATCCAGAAAATAACTGGCCACGCCGGCTGTGCCATCAAAACTCAGCGCGCCCAAACGGTCTGTTGGGCCGATGCGGGCCCGCACGCTTTCGGAAGACACCTTCAGCACCAACAGCTCGTTCGTCTGTTCATGCCAGAACTCGTAGGGCAAATCGCCCCGTTCTACCAGAAACTCGCCCGGTGAACATTTCGCCTGGCGGGCATTCTGGTCAAAGCCGACCGTCCCCAATCTTGGAATGGTAATCAGCAGACTGCTTTCAACTTCGTCCAGAAAGTGCCGCTTGTGCCTTTTGTAGAGAATGCCATCGCAACGCATCTGCGACAGACCGACGATACCGAGGTTCCAAGTATTGAGATCACCTGAAAAGGACTGGTCATCCGCCATCGTGGTCTCTAGGGGAAAGAACGTATCTGAGACAGCCGCCTGCCACTGGGTGGCAGTCATGAGCTTGTTTGCAGTTTTGTCCTTCTGATTCATCTAACGTCCCCAAAACACAAATGGCGAAAACACAACTGTCTCATGTGTTAAAATGATCGTAGCACCGTTCCGGCCAACCACTTTGGCAAAAAACGCACAAACTCTTGTGTCACGTGTCAATTCGCGCACTTGCGATTCTTTCATCGGGCCCAGAAAGGCCCTGGAAAATCCTAAATATCTAACTAAAACATATTTTTACCAACCATTTGCAGCGCGAGAACACCGCCAAATCGGGTCTTGGTTTTGTGAAACGGAAAGCTGCGAAGGCAACAACCTGAGCGGGATTGGGCCGCATTTTCCCCAAGATTCACGGCCGCTGCGCTTCAAAAAAACGAAGCATCCAAACAGAATCACAGGATGGAAGTGTCCTCAAACCACGACCGAAATCCCGGCGGGCGTTTCTGCTTCAAATGGGCGGCCTCGCTGGCCCGCAGACAGGATGCTCGGAACAAAACTGCTTGCTAAAAGCAAGAAAGCGGCGATAGCATTGAGGGCAAATCGCGGCCCCCTGCCGCGTGAAAAACGCCAACTTACAAGAAGTGATGCCTGCCATGGATGTGCGACCAAATTCAGACGAAGCCCGTGATATCGCTTATCATTTTCACAGCTATACCAATGCCGAAGCGCATGAAAAAATTGGTCCGCTGATCATTGAATCAGGCGAGGGAATCCACGTCACCGACTCAAACGGCAACCGCTATATCGAGGGCATGTCCGGCCTTTGGAGCGTGGCAGTCGGGTTCAACGAACAACGCCTTGTGGATGTCGCCAGCCGGCAAATGCAAAAGCTGCCTTACTACCACAACTTCTCGCACCGCTCGCATGGTCCGGCGATTGATCTTGCTGAAAAGCTGATCGAAATAGCCCCCGTGCCAATGAGCAAGGTTTTCTATACCAACTCGGGCTCCGAGGCGAACGATACGATCGTCAAGATGGTCTGGTATCGCTCGAACGCGCTCGGCAAGCCCGAGAAAAAGAAGATCATCTCGCGCCTGCGCGGCTATCACGGCGTGACAGTCGCAGCCGCGTCGATGACGGGTCTGCCCTATAACCACAAGTCCTTCGATCTGCCGATGGAGGGCATCTTGCACACCACTTGCCCGCACTACTGGCGCGAAGGTCAGGACGGCGAAAGCGAAGAAGCTTTTGCGTCACGCTGTGCCCAAGATCTTGATGATATGATCCAATCAGAGGGCCCCGAAACTGTAGCCGCATTCATCGCCGAGCCTGTCATGGGCGCGGGCGGTGTTGTTGTTCCTCCGGCGACCTACTGGGAGAAAATCCAAGCGGTTCTGGCGAAATACGATATCCTTCTTATCGCAGATGAAGTGATTTGCGGTTTTGGCCGCACGGGCAACATGTTTGGCTCTACAACCTTTGACATAAAGCCCGACATTCTCACCATGTCCAAGCAGATCACCTCCAGCTATTTCCCCTTTTCGGCTTTCATGATCAACGATCGGGTCTATCAGCCAATCGCCGACGAAAGCGGGCGCATCGGTGTTCTGGGGCATGGCTATACGGGCGGTGGCCACCCCGTCGGCGCAGCCGTAGCGCTGGAAAACATCAAGATTATCGAAGAGCGCGATCTTGTGGCCAATGCCGCCGAACGCGGTGCAGAATTGCAAGCTGGATTGACCGACCTGACGTCCCACCCTCTCGTTGGAGAGGCACGTGGCATTGGCCTCATAGGCGCACTTGAATTGATCGCCCCAGAGGGTAAATCAGGCGATTTTGCCCCTGGAAAACTCGGCGCCCAAATGAACGCAATCATGCTGCGCAACGGCCTCATCTCACGTAATATGACAGACGCGATGGCATTTTGTCCGCCATTGATAGTGGGCGCGAATGACGTGCGAGAAATCATCCAGATCACAAAAAAGAGTCTGGAGGAACTGGCCGCAGACATAAACGGGGCCGCCTAGTCAGGGGAACGACAAGCCAGAACTCTTACCCTTTCCCATCCGGGAAAAACTTGGGTCGGCCTGTCTACACATTTTCCGGGTGGCGCCTGTCACGCGAGCTGATCTTTACAAATCTCGTTCAACCAAGAGCTTCTTCGGGTGAACCTTTGCTGAGCGGCTTTCAGACCGGCGAGACTCCGTTCTTGTTGACGGCCTCTTCGTTGCTTTGGTGCGTTGCGGCGGCGCGGGCCGAGCTGTGACGCGCAGGACGCGGACGACATGCGCGACGCGCTTCTGCATGAGGCGGCAGAGGCGCGCCGCTTGCCCTCTGATCCTGACTGGGACGTCATCGAAAACTCCGGCCTCACCTGGGGCGGGCCGATCAGGGAGCAGGGTGGACCGTGGTAGGATCACCTGGAACGATTGGGCGGTTTGGGAGAGCGCACGCCCGACAACTTCAAGACGTTCGATTTCTTCGACGAAGATCGAGGCCTTGCCACAAGCGCAAAGACGCTCGAAACCCGCGCGCCGGGATATGTGGACCGGCCCAGTCGTATTTTTGGTGCTTTGAAGCGTTACATCGACCAAATTGACCACTTCGAGTACGACAACAAGAAGGGCATTGAAATCAGCGCGGACGAAATCGACATCAAACGCCTGGAACTTGCCGTGCCCGACGGAACCACCCCGGAACAGTTTACTCAAATTCAACGTGCGATAGACTACGCTGAGAGTTTGGGGATCGACGTAGAAGTGAGCCGTATCCGATGAAAAAAGTCCTGACCACAGAAGAATGGATTGCGAAACGGCGTGCTGAAGCGGCGGAGCGAAAAAAGCGCTCCAAGCCTCCCAAAGAACGCAAAAGTGCCTTTGTTACGAGCTATCGCAAATTCACGGAAATCGCCTCACAAGCGGTGTATGGTAGCGCGCATTTGGACCCCAAGGGATATCATGAGTATCTACCGCCAGACCTAACTGCGCTCGAAATCGCTGGCCACGCGCGGGCCGCCCTTTTGGCCAGCCGGTTCATCACGCCAAAACATCCAGAGTGGGACGACGTCATCCGGATTCCGACAAAGGAAGAATTCAAGGCGTGGGAGGAAGCAGACAAGGCGCGCGCTGGTGTCAAGACTTTGAAAGCGCTGTTTAACGGTGCGGGCCATGTTTCGTTAACATTGCGGGACGGCAAGATCGCAATCAAGCCAACGCGCTATCGCGGACATGGCCATTGGGAGGGTATTCGCGGCCAAGAAGATACGGTCTTGCCGGAAGACGTGTCAGTCGAAGAGCTTGGCAGGGCTATTCTGGACGCACTGGACATAAGCCGCTCAGCGTAGGTCCCTGAGTCGACGACGCCTGCTAAAGCAACCATTGGCACAAACGCAGCGAAAGCTCACAAAGTACCGCACCGCGGGCCTTTGGTGCGGACGCAGCGAATTCGTGGTTTCTGCGGTTTGCCCTTTGCGCGGAACGCAGTCTTGAGTGCCGGGCATGCTTGTGGGGCGGCCGCTCCTTCATTGCGAAAGCCTCTGATGTTGAGCGTGATGTGTGCGCGCCTGAGGGTGGCGCGGTTTTGGGGGTCAGCGCGGCAGGTCGTTGTAGGGACAAACATCTTTTTCAAAGGGCACATGCCTGCGCCGGAAGGGCGGGCCGCTGACAAGCTCAGGGCCTGTGATGCGATCCATGCGGAAGTGCCGGAAATCTTCGCGCGCCGGATCCCATGCGACAAGATACCAGAGCGGTTGCAAGATGAGCATGGCCTGCGGCTCGACATTGCGCAGGCTGCGCGCGCCTTTGGCATCCCGATACTCAAAGCGGAGGTGCTGGCGCGCCAGAAAGGCTTTTTCAAAAGCGGGCAGCAGGGCGGGGTCGATTGTGCCCAGGTCAGACAGGTCCTGTTTGGGCGAGAGTTGGCCGATGTGCAGGCAGGCGAGGAAGCGGCGCAGATCGCGCACTTTGTCAGACGGCAGGGCGCGCTCGATCTTGGCGAGGCCTGCATCTGCGAGATCGGAGAAGGGCAGGTTCTGGGCGGCGCGCACGGCGGCCACGCTGATCAGCAGCGCGAAGACTTCGGCCACAGAGAGGCGGGCGGTTGTTTGCATGGACTGGGGGTCAAGCTGCACGCCACCGCCGCGCCCGCTTTCGGAATGGATGACAAAGCCTTCGTCACGCAAGGCGGCGATGTCGCGCAGGAGCGTGCGTCTGGAGGTGCCGACCTCTTCGGCGAGCTCCGCGACGGTTGATGTGCCGTTGCGCCGAAGGCTGCGCACGATGGCGTCATGTCTCTGTCTGATATTCATTTTGCCACTCTAGCACATATGGTGACAAAATTTGGCACTTATTGGCAATAGGGCTTTCTTATCGAAATCAACAAAGGAAAATCAAAGATGCAACGCAGAGCCGTAAATCCGTGGGACTGGTCCTTGAAGCTGGGATACAATCAGGCAGAAGTCATTGAAGGGCCGCGGCGGCAGCTTATTTGTGCTGGCCAGACGGCTGTAGACGGGCAGGGCAAGCCCCAGCATCCGAACGACATGCGCGCGCAGATTGCTTTGGCGCTGGACAACCTTGAGGCCGTGCTGGCCGGAGCGGATATGTCGCTTGGAGATGTTATCCGGCTTGGGGTCTATGCCACGGATGTGGACGAGGCGTTGAAGAACTTCGACCTGCTGGGCATGCGTTTCGGGCCGCTAAACTGCGCACCGCCGATGACGCTTCTGGGGGTGACGCGTTTGGCTCTTCCGGGTTTGCTCTTTGAGATCGAGGCGACAGCGGCGGCCTAGGCCCTGTGCGAGAAGAGGGTGCGCAGCGGCTGCGCACCCTTGGGCAACGGCGAAGCGCTGACGGGGAACGGCATTTTTTGTTTTCAGAGTGCTTAAGGCTGCGAAACCGCCCGTTAAACTTTGGCCAAATCGCCAGAAACAGGGGGGTGAAAAGCGTGCACAACCCGTGCACAAAGCGTGCACTGGCTGAAACGGGGTTTTGGTCACGGAAAATTAATTAATGGGGCGTTCGGTGGGGGTGAGGTTTTGGCCTGAGCTGCCGTTGATGATACGCGCGGCGAACGGCGGGTGTGAGCCCAGACTCACTGATGCTGCGCGCTGAACGAATGTCCGGTATTGGGATACTGATAAATCTACCGATAAGCGTTGGAACAAAACACAGAGGTCGGGAATTGGGAGCGGTAAGGTGGTCTGATACCATTGGCATTTGCGTGCTATGTGGGGAAATTCCAAAAGTTAGTTTCTCCTCGCGCGGCCAGAAACTGCTGGTCGGCATCGGACAATGGGCGCAATGGAGGGCGAAGAGTTCGCCAGTTTCCATTCCTAGACCGATGGGCAAGCACCTCTTTCACGGCTTGGGTAACCGGCAATTTTAGCAGAGTTTCAACCCAAGCTAATTCCATGCGAGATTGCGCCGCCCGAGCACTGGGGGAGTTAGCTCGCCAACCCTCAGATATTTCGAAAAGTTCAGCCGGAAGTAAATTTGCCGTGGCCGTAATTGCGCCGTGCCCACCAGCTTCAAGAACCGGCCAGAGCAGGTTGTCATCCCCGGTGAACACTGAAAGCTCGGGGAACTGAGTAACATATTCAAGCGTTGCCGATAGGTCGCCAGAGCTGTCTTTGATACCTGAGAACACGCCGGGATAAGCGGATAAAAGGTGCCGGATGGTGCGAATACCGATCCCCGCACCTGTTGCTTCGGGGAAGTGGTAGAACACGATATTCCTGACTTCAGATCCCAGCTGATCAACCAAACCTGAGTAGAATTCAATCACACCATCATCATCAGCTGGCCTGAAAAAGAAAGGCGGGTGGATCAGCGTGCCTGCGCACCCTTGATCCGTTGCATGTTTGGTCAAAGCGGCTGTGTCTTCGATGGACGCGCAGCCGGTTCCCACGATCAAAGCTGATGGCGCAATGCCATCAGCGATCAGACCTTCGAGGGCGCGCATGCGTTCTGTGAGGCCGAAAGACGGCCCTTCGCCGGTCGTTCCGAACAGGACCGCACCATCACAGCCATTGGCAAGGACCCATGCGCAATGCTGCGAAAGTGTGCTTGTATCAATGGCCCCGCGCGCATCCAATGGAGTCACCAAAGCCGCGCAGAGTTTTGGAAGAGTGTACATTATCGCCTCCAATTGGGCACTATTCAGAAAGTTCAGTCAGGTAGGTGCTTAGCTTTTCTAAACCCGCCCTCAGAACATCGGTGCTGTTGGAATATCCGATGCGCACGTAGCCCTCCATGTCGAAGGCATCGCCCGGGGTCATCATAACACCTGTTTTCTGCAAAAGATCGACGCAGAACCCTCGCGACGTGATTGGCACATCAATCTTGAGCATTGCCGTCGTTCCGGCGCTTGGTTTGACCCAAGAGATGCGCGGTTGTGCGGCGACCCATTCCGCAAGGATCGCAAGGTTGTCGCGGGTGATCTTTTGGCTACGCGCCAATAGTTTGTCTTTGTTTTCCAAGGCCATCGCCGCGAAATGGTCGTTGATCATCCCGACAGAAATCGTGTCGTAGTCACGGTGGATCAGAACCTTCTCGGTCACTTCAGCAGGTGCCACGACCCAGCCGACGCGTAGGCCAGCCAAGGAATAGGCCTTGGACATACCGGCCGTGGCGATGCCTTTCTCGTAGACGTCCACAATCGACGGGGTCATGCCATCGCCGGTTTGCCCTGTGCCACGATAGACCTCATCACAAAGAACATAGGCCCCAACTTCGCGGGCGATCTGCGCGATCTCTTCAAGCATCGGGCGTTCGATCAACGCGCCGGTGGGGTTGTTGGGGTTTGTCAGCGCGATCAGTTTGGTGTCAGGCGTCACCAAGGCACGCAATGCGTCAAGATCAGGCAGGAATCCATCCTCGGCGCGTAGGCGCAAGATTTGAACATCTGCCTCGATGCTTGCAGGGATGGAGTAATGCTGTTGATACGTGGGCACGATCGAAACCACCCGATCCCCGCGCGACACCAATGATTTATGCACCAGCGTATTCGCCGCGATGGTCCCGTGGGTGACAGTGATATTGGCAATGTCTTTATCAGCGTAAAGCGTCGAAATCGCAGTCCGCAGACGGGTCGAACCCTCGATCGCACCGTAGGTCATTTTCATCGGCAGCAGCGCAGATAGATCATCGCTGTTGCGACCGGACATTTGCAGCAACTCATCAATCGTGATGCTGGCAACGCAGGTTTCGGCAAGATTATAGGTGCAGTGGTTTTCCCACTCGTTCATCCAGATCTCGACTTTGAACGGTTCGATATGCATGGCGTAGGTCCTTTACGCTGTGGCGTGTTGATAGACGGCGTAGCCGATCGCGATGTCCTCAAGGCCGAGGCCAATGGATCGAAAGAAGACAGGGCGATCCGCGTCAGGTTTGGCGCAGGATGCAACGCAAAGCTCTGCCAGATCGCCGCAGATATCATTCGCAGACCATCCGCTTTCTTGCGCAATTACCATGTCACCGGCCGCATTTGGTGTCGTGGCGCGGTAGTCGCAATAGACTTGTGCGGTCTTCAGAAATGCTGGGTCAACTTCATGGGCACGCGCCACATTGGTGCTGATCGAGGTGACAAGCGCATTTGAGGCAAAATCGGCCACGTCCACAACAGGCGTACCCGATGACGTACACAGCATGACGACATCTGCCTCTTGGACAGCGACTTTAGCCGTATCGGCTAAGGTGATGCCGGATTGTAGTCCTTGCCATTTTGCCTGTGTTTCCGGCACGCTCGCTAAACTTGGCGAGTACACACGCACATCTGCCCAATCGCGCAGCCCGGCGACATGACGCATATGCGCTTGTGCCACAGCACCTGAACCAATGACCGCAAGCTTGAGGGGACGATCATTTGGCGCGAGCAAATCAACCGCGAGCGCGGTCGTCGCGGCGGTACGTTCTGTCGTTAAAGCGCCCGCGTCCAGCAAGGCCAGCGGTTGGCCCGTCTCCATCGACATCAGAACCGACCACGCGGTGATGATGGGGCCGCCGTCACGCGGCAAGTAGGGTGACAGTTTTGCGCCAAAAACGCCCGCGCCGCCAAGCGCCCCGAGATATGTGATGAAATCACCGCCTTGGGGAAATTCGGTAATGGTCTGCGGCGGTTGAACTGCACGATCTTGTCCAAGCTCTGTGAAAAGGTCTCGCATTGCTTCAACAATATCGATCTTGCCCAATGCGTTAGAAACGGTTTCTCTGTCGAGAGTAATTGGGGTGTTTGCCATTGCGTTAATCCTTTTTGGCCTTGCTAGCTAAGCAAGCCAGACAACGCCATCATCCCAAAGGATGACTCTACAAAGGAAAGTGCCGATAGCCGTGCCGCAGACAAGTTTCCAAGCCTTCAGCGAAAAGCTGGCAAGCGTCATCGATGGCCAATCAGGCGCCGACCGTTTTATCGAGGCCGTATCTGCTTTGTACCCTTGCGAGGCGGCATTTGCCGTGCTGAACCGACCAAATGCATCGCCTGTCTACTTGGCTGACAGCTACGCTGATCTTTCTTCCAAAGCGGCAGTGCAACGCTATGTCACCTCCACTTTTGAAATCAATCCCGTTCATAACGCCATACGGGGTGGTCTCGGCGGCGGCGTTTACCGCATGGCCGACCTCGCCCCTGATAACTGGAGCGCGACTACAGCGGACGTTATTGCGGATGATGCTGAAGAGATAAGCTTCCGAACGCCCGGGTGGCCACAAGGCCTTCGGGAAGTGTCCGTGCTCGTTGAACTAGAAGACGGCATGGTGGGTGAAATAAGCCTTGCCCGCGCCGCTGCATCGAAAGGTATCCCCGATGCGGATTTGGACGCTTTGCGAAGCGTTTTGCCACTGATACGGTCCGCGTTTCTCAGGCTCGCATCGAACTCCATTAATAATCTACCATTGGACCAAACGAAATCACGGTCTTTGGCATCTTTTGGGAACGATATCCTTTCGCCAAGAGAGGCTGAAATCATCCAGATGATCCTGAAAGGGCATTCCAGCCTTTCAATCAGTTTAAGTTTGGACATTGCTCTACCAACAGTAAAATCACATCGCCGTAACGCCTATGCCAAACTTGGCATCAGCACACAGCAGCAGTTGTTCCACGCCTATTTGAAATCGCGTGAACCTGAGGGAGAGAAGTAAATAGAGTAAACCCAGCATACACTGTAGTAGAACTGCTAACTTAGAGGCACTACGTCGCAATTCTTAAATCCGGACATTCGCGCGACCGCAGTGAAGGTGCGCTTTGTCCGCACTGTGTCAGTTCATGCGCTATGCAGCGAAGGGCAGGTCTTCCCAAATCTGCGATGGTCATAAACTTGAGGAGGGGGCTGGCATTCGAGCTGCATATTGACCTAAATTTCCTGCATGGCTTCGAAGACTACATTGAATACAAAGAACCTTGCGGCGCTCGGCGCTGAGCGGTTGGCCGACCTTCTTCTTGATATCACCAAAGGTAATGCTGACGCAAAGCGGCAGCTGAGGCTGGAGCTGGCAAGCGAAGCCGGTTCCGGAGATGTCGCTCGGGAGATCCGCAAGCGGCTCAGTAGCATTGCAAGATCACGATCGTTTATTGACTGGCAGGGCCGCAATGCTTTCGCGGCTGACTTAGACATGCAGAGACGCGCCATCGTTTCTCAAGTTGGGCCGGTCGATCCAGCAGGGGCGTTTGATCTGATTTGGCGGTTCGTGGCTCTTGCGAATGGGGTCTATGAACGTTGCGATGACAGTACGGGCAAGGTGCAGTCGATTTTTTACGAAGCCTGTGAAGGCTTGATCGATATGGCCGAGGTTGCCGCGCCGGACCCGCTTGTCCTGGCAGACCAGTTGCTGGAGGCCTTGGCCGATGATGATTATGGGCATTATCCAACTTTGATATCAGGTCTTGCTTCAGTCTTGGGTTCAGAAGGATTGCAGCACCTTAAAGCTGGGATCACCACTTCGGGAATTGATCTGTCGAACAACTACGCGCTGCGCATGGCGCTCGAGCAGATTGCGGATGTCGAAGGTGATGTAGACGCCTACATTGACCAACAAAGTGATCTGGCACGAAAGGCACCACAGGTTGCTGCTGAAATCGCGCGTCGTCTTCTTGAAGCGGGGCGGGTTGAGGAAGCATGGGAGGCCATCAATGCGCCCGATGAGAAAGATCGCGGATGGATTCCCTATGACTGGGAAGTGACCCGGATCAGCGTGATGCGCGCGATGGGGCAGCCCGAGGTGGCGCGGGACTTTATGTGGACGTGTTTTGCACGCAGCCTAAATGCAGACCATCTACGCGCATGGCTCAGCGGACTACCTGATTTTGAAGACGTCGAAGCAGAGAGCCGAGCCCTTGAACACGCGCTTGGGTTTGAGAGTTTCACGACAGCTCTCCATTTTCTGATGACTTGGCCCGCGATTGAGCAGGCTGCAGTTCTTATCACAAACCGTGCCGCAGAGATTGATGGAAATCACTATGAGCTTTTGGGACCGGTGTCCGACGCCCTTGAGGATCGCCATCCACTGGCCGCCACACTTTTGAAACGCGGCTTGATCGATTTTGCGTTGCAAAATTCACGGGTCAAACGGTATCGCCATGCTGCGCGTCACTTGCGTGAGTGCAAGAACCTAGCCGCGAGAGTTGACGACTTCGCACAATTTGATACGCATGAGGCTTATCTTGATGGCTTGAAACAGTCTCATGGAAAGAAGACCTCATTTTGGGGGGCGGTTGCTTAGTGTTCAGCTCACGGTGAGGGTAAGAGGACCCGTGTTCATTCTTTGTTCTTTTTCGCATAATGAAGTTTATGTTAATTATGAAAGTGCTCCTTCAAAAATCCGAGAGTCCATCTTATGTTAAATCTTTAATAAAATCGGCGCTGTTTGAATAGGCAACAAATTTAGAATCAAGTATTCTTCGCACCCACGCCATGGATGATTAGTTCCAGCATTTCATCTGCAATACTCTCTGGGTTAAGCGGCCCTTTCGGATTATACCAGATCGGCATCTGGTTGAAGGCCGAAAAAAGCACATGTGCGAGGCGCTTTGAGTCGCAATCGCGGATAGAACCGTCTTTGATCCCTTCTGCGATAATACTTTCAAGAAAATTCTGACCGTCTATCATTGTCTGACGCAAATTCTTCTGATTTTCTCCGGTCAGATTGCGCCGCGCTTCGCGCATCAAGGCAGAGCCGAATTCGCTCACAACCATGTTCGCATAGACTCTAAAGAATACGCGGATACGATCAAGCCCGTTACCCTGAACTTCCTTTGCCGATGTGAAGCATAGCTCGACCCGCTCCAGCGAGATGCGGGCGCATTGCATCAGGATATCTTCTTTGTTTTTGGCGTAATAATAAAGCGCGGGCTTGGTGACTGCGAGTGCTGCTGCGATGTCATCCATCGATGTCTGTTTGTATCCGACTGTTGAAAACGAATGCGCGGCCAGATTGAGCATGGCCCGCCGTTTCAGCTTTTGCTGGCCTTTGGCATCTTTGGTTTTTTTGTGCCAATGGATTCTAGTCAAAGCTACTCTTTCAAAACCAACGGGCGGAACCGAAGCACCGCCCGCATTTATCACTGACAGATTAGTAGTCGAGCCCGCGGGCCGCAATAGTCCATTTACCGTCTTCGACTTTTGCCATAATCAGACTTTCGATGCCCTGATGGTCTTCCGGGCCAAAGCTGACCGACTGGCCGCCGATCGGATCAACATAGCTAGTGATCGCTTCGGTTGCGGCCAGAAATCCTTCGGTCGTCAGATCGCGACCAGCAGCTTCGAGCGCCACGGCAATCAGGTCGATGAAAACGTAACCAAGCTGCGCTTGTGGGGCCATCTTTTCACCGTAAATTTCGCTGTAACTCTCCAGGATACGTTTTGCTTCCCCTTCGGAGTCTCCTGCGTTCGCAAAAACAAAAGGCGATACCAGATATAGACCATCCATCGCGCCATCAGCGGCAGTCGCAACTGCATCCATATAGGACACCATTCCAGTCACGAAAGTCGGTTCAAAACCAAGCTTTTTAGATGTTGCAACAACTAGAATTGTATCGCGCACCCCACCCGCCAGAAACACGATATCGCAACCGGCGTTTTTCAATGTGGTTACAGACGAGAGCATATCGGATTCGGTTGCCGAATGCTCCGTTTTGGCCGCGACTTTCATGTCATACTCTGCCAATTGCTGCGTGACGCCAAGCGCCATTGATTCACCAGCTTCATTTGCGAGTTGCGCAATGCAGGGTGTTGAGAAATCACCATTTTCCTTGAAGTATGCAACGCCCGCGCGAAACTGGTCTGTATAGCTGCGAAAAAATGCGTATTTCATCGGATCCAATGGTTCATACATCTCGACCTCGGCCGACATCGGGAACATGTTGGGAATTCCCGCTTCAATTTGTTGCGGCATGATCGCTAGGTTCATCGGTGTGCCAAGCGCGCCAACCATCGCAAAAATCTGGTCGCGGCGCATCAGTTTGTTTGCAACCTGAATCGCGCGGGGCACCTGATATTGCGTGTCCTCGATTATAATCTCAAGCTGGCGACCGTGAATGCCGCCCGCCGCATTGATCTCGTCCACGCGCATGCGCAGGCCATTCGCCTCGGGCACACCCCAGACTGCCAACGGCCCGCTTAGGTCCGTATAGGTGCCAAGCGTGATCATGTCGTCGGTCACGCCCTGCAGCCCCTCGGCCATCGCGCCGGTGGCTGTCATTGCGGTAAACGCAAGTGCTGTTGCTAGTTTCTTCATTGGTCTCTCCCTTTGGTGTTTCAATACATCGTTTCGATCAGGTCTTTGTATTTGCGCTCGATCTCGTTGCGCTTAAGCTTCATCGTCGGAGTCAGCTCGTCGTCTTCGGCTGTCAAAAGTACGTCGATCAGCCGGAATTTCTTTACCTGCTCGACCGGCGCGAAACCGCTGTTCGCCTGTTCCACCTCGCCTTCGATCAAGTCCTGGATTTGGGTGTTTGCGCACAGGGATTTGTAGTTGGAAAACGGGATACGCTTTTCCTGCGCGTATTTTTCAACGTTTTCGTGGTCGATCATGATCAGCACGCTCAGGTATTTGCGCTTGTCCCCGATGATCACCGCATCAGAAATATAGGGCGAGAATTTGAGCTCGTTTTCCAACTGCGAAGGCGTAATGTTCTTGCCGCCTGCGGTGATGATGATGTCCTTCTTGCGGTCCAGAATAGTTAGGTCACCATTGGCATCCATCGTCCCAACATCACCCGTATAGACCCAGCCATCGACCACGGTTTCCGCCGTCTTTTCAGGCTGGTTCAGATAACCCGAAAAATTGCTGGATGAGCGAATGAGGATTTCACCGTCATCGGCCAGTTTCGCTTCGACATTGCGCATTGCCCGGCCGATGGAACCGATCGGTGATCTGCCCGGTATGGTTGCAGTCACAATGCCGGTTTCGGTCTGGCCATATGCCTCTTGTACTGTCACCCCAAGGGCATTGAACCAGCTGAGCAGTCGGGCTGAAATCGGTGCCGCACCCGATACGATCGTATGCGCGCGCGCCAGTCCCAGTTCGACCCTGATATTTCGAAGCACCAGAAAGTCCAGCACCTTATGCCTAAGCCTAAGCATCGTCGGCACAGATTTTCCCGCAGCAATCAATGCCTCCCTGCGTCCAGCCGTTTTCAGGGCTTGGTCATAGGCAAACCGGCCAAATGCGGTGGCATCATTCATCACAAAATTGATACGGGAATAGAATTTTTCCCACACGCGCGGCACCGCAAAGATGAATGTTGGCGCGACTTCCTGAATGTCAGCGGCAAATGTATCGCCGCTTTCCGCGATGTTGATGGTTATGCCGTGACGGATCGGCACGCAGACAGACAGGATCCGTTCGGCCGCGTGACACAGCGGCAGGAACGTCAAAACTTCATCGCCCGGTCCGAGCGGCAATTCGGGGTAATTATCCGATTGCGCTAGAAAGAAGCGGTGCGACATCGCGGCACCTTTGGGAGCACCGGTTGTGCCGGACGTATAGATCAGCGTTGCGATATCTTCGGGATCGCCCGCATCAACGCGGCGCTCAAATTCAACGCTCAGTTCTTCGATTTTAGCGTCCGACAGTGCGAGAAATTCTTCCCAGCCTATGACTTTGTCATGCTGGAAACTGCGCAACCCTTCCATATCAAATACGATAACTTTTTCGAGATGATCAAGCTGGTCCTCCACACCCAGATACTTATCTAGCTGCTCTTCATCCTCAACGAATAGCACCTTCGCTCCGCTATCGTTCAACTGATAGGCAACTTGCTTTTCCTGCAAAGTAGGATATAGCCCGTGAGTCGTGGCCCCGATGCACTGGATGCCAAGGTCGGCAAACACCCACTCCTTGTTGTCTTCACTAATGATCGCGGCCACGTCACCTTCACGGTAGCCCAACGCCATAAGTGAACACCCGACCCTGCGCGCGGATGCGTAATAGTCCAGCCAGCTGAATTCTTTCCAGATGCCGAAATCCTTTTCGCGGATTGCGATTTTGTTGCCGAACTTCTTGCAGTTCTGCCGGAACAGTTTGGAGAACGTGTCACAGCCGTCAATCTGGACCGGCGGCGGCGTCCATCCTGCGGTGGATTGGTCTTGCATTGTGTTCATCGCCACGTCTTTCTTGCTTTCCAGCGGCGGTCGCCGCGCGCACTTTCTGCTTTGATGCCAAGGTAGAATTCGCGAATGTCAGCACTTTTCATGAGAACGTCGCGTTCACCTTCCATAACGATCCGGCCGGTTTCAAGGACGTACCCGAAATCGGCGGCCGGCAGCGCAACACTGGCGTTCTGTTCAACCAGCAACATGGTCACGCCTTCTTCGACGTTGATCCGTTTGATGATCTGGAAAATCTCGGAAATCAGGAGCGGTGACAGGCCCAGCGACGGCTCGTCCAGCAACATCACGCGCGGACGCTGCATAAACGCGCGACCCAAAGCCAACATCTGTTGTTGCCCGCCAGATAGATAGATCGCCTGCTTTTCCAGAAAGGTGCGCAGCACGGGAAACCAGCCCAGCACCTTTTCCAAGTCACGCGCCACTTCATCGCGATCCTTGCGGCAATAGGCACCCATCATCAGGTTGTCCTTGACCGACAAGAGGGAAAACACTTCGCGCCCTTCGGGTGAATGGGCGATGCCGACGCGCGCGATGACATCTGGGTCAAGCGCGGTGATATCGCGCCCTTCAAATTCCACCTGCCCCTTGAACGGATCAAGCGCGCCGGAGATGGTTTTCAAAATCGTCGTTTTGCCCGCCCCATTGGAGCCCATGACCGTAACGACCGACCCTTCCTTGACCGTCAGGCTGATGCCGCGAATGGCCATCACCCTGCCATACATCGTTTCGACGTTGCTGGCGCGCAGTACCTCGGTCATGCTGCCTGCCCTCCCAGATATGCCGCCTGAACATCGGGATCGCTTTGAACTTCGGATGCGCTGCCGCTTGCAAGAAACCGGCCTTCGTTGATGGCCAGCACCATGTCCGAAACTTTGTTCACCAGTTTCATGTCGTGTTCGATCATAACAACGGTGACACCCAGGACCTCGCGGATATCTTCAATCACAAAAGCAGTATCGTCGGTTTCCTCGCTGGTCAGTCCGCTTGACGGTTCGTCCAGCAACAGGATCTTTGGCTCCGACACCAACGCGCGGGCCATTTCGGTCTTTTTGCGCACGCCATACGGCAAATCCGCAACCCGTGCATGACGGTAGCCTTCGAGATCAAGAAACTCGATTATTTCTTCGGCTTTGCGGCGGTGGGCCAGTTCCTGACGCATCTGCGAACGGGTAAAAAACAGCTCACTCAGAGGCCCGAATTTGCCGTGACGGATGCGCCCGATCAGCAAGTTATCAAGCAATGACGCATGTTCGAACAGTTCGATATTCTGGAACGTCCGCGCAATGCCGTGGTTGATTACCTCATGGGATTTCGCTTTTCGCAGGCTTTTGCCGTTGAACCGGATGTCGCCTTGCGACGGATCGTAAATCCGGCAGATGAGGTTGAACACCGTGCTTTTGCCCGCGCCATTGGGGCCAATGATGGTGAACACCGACCCCGGTTCAACTGAAAAGCTCAAGCCATCCACCGCTTTCAAACCACCAAAGGAAAGCGATACGTTATCTATCTCCAACCCGTTCATCTTAAACGCTCCGTTTTGAGGAATGTCTTCTGACGCTGGAAACTGCGCTTCTTGTACATCGGGAACACGTTGAAATAGTGATGGATCTTGGTCCAGCGTCCATAAAGTCCGTCAGGTTCGAACAGGATGAACCCCAGCAGGATCAGACCGAATGCAAGACTATCGAAACCGCCGGACGTGGCGACTGCACTGGGCAGCACGATCTTGACCCAGCTCAACACGGTTGGCAGCAGCACGATAAAGAACGCCCCAAAAACCGCGCCGTGGATGGTTCCGATCCCGCCGACGACGATCATCAACAGCAGACGGATGGATTCCCCCATTCCGAAGGTTTCCGGCGTGATGTAGAAGAAGGCGTGCGCCAGCAGCCCGCCCGCGAGGCCCGCAAAAACTGCCGAGATGAAGAACGCATATGCCTTGAAGAAGGCCACATTGGTTCCCAACGCCCGCGCCGACACTTCGGAGTCGCGGATCGCAATCATGGCGCGACCCGACCTTGTGCGTGTCAGGTTGCGAACGATCAGGATACAACCCACGAAGATGACAAAATTCAGCAGATAAACTTTCCAGCTTTCGTCGATGGCCAGCCCGAGAATATTGATTTCCGGCACCGAAAGGCCACGATGACCGCCTGTGAAATCGCCCGCACCACCGATGAGCCGTTCGGTCACAATCGCAATCGAAAGCGTGGCAATCGCCAGATACAGCCCGTGCATCTTTCCGCAGATCCGTCCGACGGCCAACCCGACCAGCCCAGCCACCAACGCCGCTATCGGCAGCGACAAAAGCCACGGCACGCTGTAACGGGTCAGCAGGATCGTGTGAGTGTAGGCACCGATTGCGACAAACGCCGCCTGTCCGAAACTCACCTGCCCGGAAAATCCGGTCAGCACCATTAGCCCGAGACCCGCGATAGCATAGATGAATACGAATGAGAGTTCATCCAGAAAATAGCCGTCCAGAAACAGCGGCGCGGCCAGTGCGATCGCGGCAAACAGCAGATACCAGAATGCCTGTCCACGGTCGCGGAAAAGCTGGATGTCCTGAACATAGGATTTGCGAAAAATTACGCGCATGGCTTAGACCTTCTTTGCATAAATTTGGGCCAGCAGGCCTTGCGGACGGATCAACAGCACAAGGAACATGATCAAGTAGGCACCAATTCCTTTGAGGGTCGGGAACATGATATCGAAAAACGGTTCCGTCACACCGATCAGCAAGCAACCGATCACCGCACCGGGGATGGAGCCGAAACCACCGACAATTGCCCCTGCAAATGCCTTGAACCCGATAAAACCCATCTGCGTCGAAACCAACGTCATTGGCCCCAGGAGCAGTCCGGCAATCCCGCCAAAGATCGCGGACATTGCCCAGATCGAGGATGTCAGCCGTTTCACAGGAATACCCATGTAGAACGCTGCTAACTGGTTCAGGGACAACGCCTGCATGGCGACACCCTGCCGAGCGTAACGGAAAAACAGGTACAGCGCGCTGGCGACAACCGCGGTGACAACAATCGACAACACGCTGGCCCAAGAAATGATCACTGGGCCCAGTGTAAGATTGCCATCAACCGGAGCAGGCAACGAATAGTTGCCAAACCCCCAAATTATCCCTGCAACCGCCCTGAGCGCGATACCCAATGCCAGCGTCAGGATAAAGACAGTGAACACCGGCTGGCCCGTCAGGCGCCGCACCACAAGCGCTTCGACGCCGTAGCCGAATGCGCCCATGAAGACCAATGTCAACATCGCACCCAGCCAGTAGGGCATCCCCATCAGCACGATGAACTGATACCCGACAAATGCCCCCAGCATCATGAATTCGCCTTGGGCAAAATTCACCTGCTCAGTCGCCTTATACACAAGCACCAGACCAATCGCGATCAGGCTATAAAGGCACCCTTGTGACAGGCCGACCACAAAAAGCTGCATCGCATCGGCAAAAGACAAGGCAGTCATGCGTTGTTCCCCCAGTGTTCAAGGATTTCATCAAGGCTGATTTCTCCCGCATCTCCGGTCGTCGGTGTGTCGGGTTGTGTTCGCGAGAATCGCGGTGCGGGCGTCGGCATCTCGATGCCACCTACTGTGACAAAGCTGCCCCGGGCGCGATTATGCGCATGATCCGATGCGTCAGCCAGAGAAACCACAGGTGCGAAACACGCGTCGCTGCCTTCCAGAATATCGCACCATTCCTGTTGGGTCGCAGTCAGGAAAATCTCCGTAAGCGCGTCCATCATACTGGCCTGCGCGGTGGGTGCGTATTGATCGGCAAAGCGCGGATCGTCTGTGAGGCCCAGAAGTGCCAGAAGTTCGGCAAAAAATTGCGGTTCGAGACATCCAACGGACACATATTTGCCATCGCCCGTTTCGTAACAACGATACCACGCAACGCCGCCGTTGATAAAATCGCCAGACCGTTTATCAGACCAAGCGCCACATGCGACCAACCCGTGCTGCATGGTCATCAGCAGGTTAACCCCGTCCGTCATGGCCGTATCGACCACCTGCCCCTGCCCCGTGGCGCGCGCATGAGTCAGGGCTGCAAGGATACCAACGTTCAGCATCATCGCGCCGCCGCCCTGATCCGCGATCAGGTTCATCGGTGCAGGTGGCGGGCGGTCCGCATCGCCCAAACCCCAAACCGCACCGGTTATGGCGGCATAATTCATGTCGTGGCCCGCTGCATGTGCCAGCGGCCCTTCCTGTCCCCATCCGGTCAATCGGCCATAGACCAAGGCCGGATTGCGCGCCTGCACCTGTTCCGGACCAAATCCCAGCTTTTCCATTTTGCCCGGCCTGAACCCTTCGATCAGCACCTCGGCACGTTCGATCAACTGCCAGAGCCGGTCGACATCTCTGGCCTTTGTCAGGTCAAGTGTCAGGCTGCGGCGCGAGCGGTTGAACAGATTGTATTTCGCATCAATCGGCAACGGAAATTTCTGACCGGGCCGCGCGATGCGCACCACTTCAGCGCCCAGATCAGCCAGATGCATCGCAGCAAACGGCGCAGGGCCAAGACCTGCCATTTCAACAATGCGTACACCTTTGAGGGGACCTGAGCGTTGCAGCATCGCCCTATCTCGCCTGCAGGCGCGTGGCAGCATCAAGCCGCACGGTTTCGCCGTTCATATATGAATTCTCGATCAGAAAGGCGCAGCAATGAGCGAATTCTTCCATCCGGCCGACACGCTTGGGCGCTTCGACAGAGGCTTCGAGGTTTGCGATCACGTTGTCGGGCAGCGACATGACCATCGGCGTGCCGAACAGGCCGGGTGCAATCGCGTTGACGCGAATGCCCTTGGCACCCAGTTCGCGCGCGGCAGGCAGGTTAAGGCCCATCACCCCCGCCTTTGACGACGAATAAGCCGGCTGGCCGATTTGCCCTTCCATCGCAGCACCAGAGGAGACGTTGACAACAACACCGCGCTCTTCGCCGTTTTCGGGTTCATTCAACAACATCCGCTGAACAGCTTTGCTCATTACGTTGAATGTGCCGACAAGATTGATATCAACCGTGCGGCGGAATGTGTCGAGCGACGCGGCCTTGCCGTCACGGTCGATCACTTTCATCGGGCTGACGACCCCGGCGCAGTTGATGCACCCATGCAGCGCACCGAATTTTGAAACCACGGCGTCAACTGCCGCGTCCACGCCTTCATCGTCGGTCACATCGACGTTGCAGAACATTGCGTTTGAAGCACCCAGTTCCTTGACCAGCGCATCGCCAGCGCCCTGCGACATATCGAAAATACCAATCTTGGCACCGCGTGCTCGCAGATATTTCGCCGTCGCCGCGCCAAGACCCGATGCCCCGCCGGTGACGATGATTGTCTTGCCTTCGATTTCCATGACCGCTCCTATTTGAATGCCTGCACGCCGGTAAGCGTCCGTGCGATCAGCAATTTTTGTATTTCTGTAGTCCCGTCCGGGATCGGCCCGATAATGGCCTCGCGCGCCAGCCGTTCGACGATAAAATCGGTGGTGACACCATTGCCACCGTGGATCTGCACTGCTTGGCGCGTTGCGTTCACTGCGATTTCCGTGCCGTACCATTTGGCCATGGCACATTCCTTGTCGCAGCGTTCGCCGCGGTCGATCATGCCAGCGGCACGGAGGGTCAAAAGCCGCGCAGCATCAATCTCTGTGGCCATTACGGCGATCTTGTCTGCGATGAGCTGGTGACCCGCTATCTGCTTGCCGTGCTGGTTGCGTTCCTGCGCATATCTGATCGACTCTTCCAACGCGCGCCGTGCCAGGGAGATTCCCCACATGGCCATGTGAACGCGCGCCCGTTCAAACACCACAAGCGTTTGCTGCAAGCCGCGGCCGACCTCGCCTATCGTGTTTGCAATCGGCACACGCACGTCATCAAGAAAGATCTGTGCCGTGGATTGTGCGTTCAGACCCATTTTTTTGATGTCGCGGGTTTCATAGCCATGCTCTTTGCGATCCACTAGAATATGGGTCAGGCCCTCATCGGTGGCGCAGGTGCATATCAGGAAATCCGAAAAGCGACCATTGGTGATCCAGGTCTTTTCGCCATTGATCACCCAGTCATCGCCGTCCCGCCGCGCTCGGGTTTTGACAGCGGCCACATCGGACCCGACATTTGGTTCCGATATGCCCATCGACGCGGTAATTTCACCGGCAAGCAACGGACCGATATATTTTTTGCGAATCTCATCAGACCCGAGCTTCAGCAGAATCTCACCTGCCACCACGTTGATCAGAATGGGCAGCGCGATATCTATTGCCGTAACACCAACCTCTTCGAACAGCATCAGGTGGGTGGTCCAATCCAGCCCCATACCGCCCGCTTCTTCGGGATGCGGGGCCGATGTCAGACCGAACTCGGCAAGTCGCGTCATGAAACCCTGAATGACTTCTTTTTCGAACGGCGCATCCTTAACCTTCAGGTATTCCGGTTCGATCTGGTCATCCAGAAACCGGCGCAAGGAATCGCAAGCCATTATCTGCTCTTCGGTTTTGAACATCTTTCGCTCCTAGCGCCCGAGAATAAGGATGGAGGCCACGGCCTCTTCGATACCGATCAAACCGCCGCCATTTTCCGCGATGGCGATCCGCGCACCTTCGACCTGTCTAGGTCCACATTCACCGCGCAGTTGCGATACCAGTTCGTAAACCTGGCCCAACCCAGTCGCGCCAATCGGGTGGCCTTTGCATTCCAGCCCGCCCGACGGGTTCACCGGCACCCGCCCGCCGATGGAGGTGTCACCGCGCTCGGATGCAGCACCCCCTTCGCCAAATGGGAACAGCCCAAGGTTTTCGATCTGGATCAACTCACCCACCGCTGTTGCGTCATGCACTTCGGCAACTGATACGTCTTGGGGACCGATACCGGCGATTTCATATGCCCGCCGTGCCGCAATCGCGGTCAGGTGGTTCTCATAATCCTCCGGCGCGCGGTTTGATCCGGTCTGGATCACGCTGGCGCGCACTTCGATGGCACGATCCCGGCTGATCCCGAACTTTTTCAATCCGGCCTCGGTCATCAGAACCGCAGCGGCACCGCCATCGCTCATCGGGGCGCACATTGGCAGGGTCAAAGGATAAGTGATCGGTGGTGCGCTTAATATTTCGTCAACGGTATAAGGCGCGCGGAATTGCGCCTTTTCATTTTCAACCGAATGCATGTGGTTCTTTGCTGCAATCGCAGCAATCTGTTTTTGGGTCGTGCCGAACGTGCGCATATGCGCCAGCCCGAACGCTCCGTAAATCGCCATAAAGACTGAAAACGGCTTGTCCGAAGTGGTGTCATTCGGCACGTCGATGCCTTTGCCCAGCGCCATCAGTTTTTCGGTATTTTCCTCAACGGTGGACACATCCCACGCGCCATCGAAAAAGCTGAACATCTTAGCTTTGTCACCAGTCCACATTTTTTCGGCCCCAACGGCCAAAGCCACGTCACCCTCGCCTGCTTTGAGAAATTGAGCCGCAAGGTTCAACGCGGTTGACCCGCTGGCACATGCATTTTCGACGTTTACCATCGGGATGCCCTCAAATCCCATCTCGCGCAGGGTGATCTGGCCCGGGATCATCAACTGCGCCTCAAGATGTCGCTGTGTTGTGTTCGCGTAGTAGGCAGCCTGAATGTCATCCTTGCCAATGCCGGCGTCCGCCATCGCGCCATCGACAGCCTCGCAGGTCAGCGACTTTACCGTTGCCCCGTCGAGGCGTCCCATTTTGGTCATCGCGACCCCGGCAATGTAAATTTTTGTCATTTCAATCTCCGCTCATGTGCCGGTGAAAACCGGCTTTCGTTTTTCACCGAATGCGGCAAGTCCTTCGGCCGCATCGTTGGATTTCAGATGTTCGCGCAGCACGGCAAGTTCCTGTTTCAGCGCCTCCACCTGCGTCATTTCGATGGATGCATTGGCTACCCGCTTCATCTGCGACAGGACCAGCGGGCTTTTGGTCGCCAGCAACTGGCTGAACTCGTGCAGCCGCGCTTCAAGCGCGTCATCACCAACCACTTCCTGCACCAGCCCCATGCGCATCAATTCGCGCGCTGGTAGACTTTGGCCCGAAAACAAGAGGTATTTCGCGTTTGCGAGTCCGATCCGGCACGGCAAGACAGCAGCGCCGCCTGCGCCAGGGAACACACCAAAATTCGAATGAGCATCGCCAATTCTGGCGCTCTCGCCCGCAATCAGCACATCGCAACACATCGCGAGTTCCAGCCCGCCCGCAACGGTAATGCCATTCAGCCCGCCGATCACCGGTTTCGGCAAATCACGCAGCGCTTGAAACGTCGCGCCGATAGCGTCAAGAAAATCACCCTTTTGCGTATCGGCATCATCCAGACCAGCGAGGACTTCCTTCAGATTGGCACCGGCGCAAAACGCACGCCCCGCAGCCGTCAGCACAATTGCGCGCACCTGTTTTGCCACAGCGATCTCTCTTATCGCGGCGCGCAGTTCCCCAATGAGGTCGACAGAAAGTGCATTAAGACTGTTGGCCCTGTTCAACGTCAGCCACGCAACCGGACCACGGTATTCGACCAGTACATTCGCTTGAGTCATGCGTGCGTCTTTCTATTTACTTACCAGTAAGTAATCAAAAATATATAATCAAATCAAGAACTAATTTACGTTAGGTTACATAGGCTTGTAGGTTGTCGGTTTCTCCCGTCCGATTTGATCGGAGAATCAGCAATCCGGCGACATCAAGATAGTGCGTTCCCCGATGATGCGCGCGACATGAAAAAATGCCTCGCCGCGCGACACCTTGTGTTCAGGACGAACTTTTTGTGCCCAGATCCAGCGAGCCAGTCTGCATCATGCCGCCACAGACATATCCACCATCAACGACCAGTGTTTCACCGTTCACATATCGCGCATCAGGCGAGCCCAGATAGGCAACTGCCGCCGCGATATCCGCAGGGTCGGCCATGTAACCCGCCGGAATCATCGGCAACAGGCGCGCAACCGTTTCTTCGGTATAGGTGCTTTCGGTGAGCGGAGTTGTAATGGCGCCCGGTGCAATCGCGTTTGCCGTGACGCCATGCGCCGCAACTTCAAGCGCAATCTGGCGTGTCAGCCCCACCAAGGCCGCCTTGGACGTGCCGTAAGCCGTGCGCCCGACCCCTGCGCGGATGCCGCTGACCGACGTGATATTGATGATCCTGCCATATCGCTGACGAACCATTTCACGCGCAGCAAGTTGCGCGCACAACATGCTGCCTGTCAGGTTGATAGCCATAACGCGGTTCCAGTCTTCCAAAGGAAAATCGAGGAACGGATTAATCCCGACGATACCCGCATTGTTCACCAGCACATCCACGCATTTGTCCCAGCGTTCCGTCTCGTCAAATGCCGCATTCACCGATGCCGGATCCGACACATCAAGCTTTTGCCCAAGCGCTGTACCACCTGCCGCTTCGATCTGCTTGACCGTATCGGCTATGCCTGTTTCGGCAATATCAGTGACAACAACCCTCGCGCCCAACTCCGCCAGCCGCAAAGCAATCCCCTGTCCGATGCCAGAACCTGCACCGGTGACAAGTGCCACGCCGAAATCGTCACGATCTCTCATTGGTGGTTTTGTCATGCTGTAATCCTTTCATAAAGTGTAACAACCGCCGCACCGCCCAGCCCAACGTTATGCTGGAGGGCAAGCCGCGCATTATCGACCTGCCGGTTCTCTGCCTTTCCACGCAGTTGGTTGGTCAACTCAAAACACTGTGCCAGCCCCGTAGCACCCAGTGGATGCCCCTTTGACAGCAGACCACCAGACGGGTTCGTGACGTATTTCCCGCCAAAGGTGTTGTCGCCATCATCGACCAACTTTTCGCCATCACCTTCGGCACATAGCCCCAGGGCCTCGTAGGAAATCAATTCGTTCTGCGCGAAACAGTCATGCAATTCGATCACGTCGATATCGTCAGGACCCACGCCCGCCTTTTCATAGACCATGCGCGCGGCATCACGGCTCAGCCTGGCGCCAACCACTTCGATCATGTCGCCGGTTTCAGGGTCCAGCAGTTTATCCGTTGTCATTGCCTGCGCGCGGATTTGTACAGTTGTATCAAGGCCCATTTTTTCAGCGAACCCTTTGGACACCACAAGCGCCGCCGCAGCGCCGCAGGTGGGCGGACAAGCCATTGGCCGTGTCATTACACCGGGCCAGATCACCTGCGCACCCATTACATCCTGCGTGGTCATCTCCTTGCGGAAAACCGAGAGTGGGTTGTTCGCGGCATGGCGGCTAGCCTTGGCCCGAATTTTGGCGAATGTCTCCATCTTCGTACCAAATCGTTCCATATGCGCCTTGCCCGCACCGCCGAAATACCGAAGCGTCATCGGCAGATCGACGTCCCCTATCAGCCGGTCCGTGGCGGCATCAAATTCCGCCAGCGGTGACGGGCGATCGGGAAAGACAACACCCAACGCACCGGGGGCCATCTGTTCAAAACCCACCGCCAGCACACATTCTGCCACACCGCTTTCGACAGCCTGCCGTGCGAGGAAAAGCGCTGTTGAACCGCTCGAACAATTGTTGTTCACGTTGATAATCGGGATGCCCGTCATGCCCACGCGGTAAATCACACGCTGCCCGCTTGTGCTGTCGCCGTAAACATAGCTGGCATAGGCCTGTTGCACGTCTTCGAACGCGATACCGGCGTCATCCAGTGCAAGACGGATCGCCACCTCGCCCATCTCGTCGTAAGGTGCCGATGCGCCCGGTTTTGCAAAAGGGATCATGCCGACACCGGCAATAATGGCAGTCATTTTGGGTCTCCTTTTTTATGGTTTTTCGAATTGTGTATCGGGGTCGGTCAGCATCTGGCGCAACTCTGTCTTAAGTATTTTGCCGTAGCTGCTTTTGGGCAGTTCGAGAACAAAGCAATAGGCCTTGGGTCGCTTGAACCGCGCTATGTTATCCAGACAAAAACGGTCCAGCGCCTGTGCGGTCACGCCCGGCTCTGCCACGACAAACGCGATGACTTCCTCGCCCCATTCGGCCTCCTCGCGGCCAACAACATTAGTTTCGACCACGCCGGAATGACGCAGCAGCACCTCTTCGACCTCGCGCGGATAAATATTTGACCCGCCAGAAATGATCACGTCCTTGGACCGGTCCTTGAGCGTCAGGAAACCGTGGGCGTCCACGCTGCCAATGTCGCCGGTATGGAGCCAGCCGTCCCGCAAGGCTGACGCCGTTGCCGTTTCATTGCCCCAGTATCCCGCCATCACCACATCGCCACTGACGATCACTTCGCCCGCGACATCTGGGGGGCATTGTGTGCCTGTTTCATCCACCACACAGACCGTGACGCCGGTGCGTGGAATGCCGACGGATCCCAGCCAACTATCCGGAATTTCCCAGCTCAATATATGCGGTGGTAGATAAGTGATCGTACATGGTGCCTCGCCTTGTCCGTATCCGATCCAGATGCGGTTGCCCAACAGCGCCATCGCCCGGCGCAGGTCTGCGACATAAATCGGCGCACCGCCGCAGAACAACAGATCAAGGTTTTCGATGGCCGCCGTGTCAAGCGCAGGACAGGCCGTCAGACGCGTCAGCATCGTGGGTGCGACAAAAAAAGATGAATGGGGATATTCATGCAGCAACGTCACGATTTCATGCGGATCGAATCCACCGCTTTGCGGCACAACATTCGCCGCGCCCCGCTGCGCAAACGGTAGCATAAACAGCCCTGCCGCATGAGACAGCGGTGCCGGATGCAGCGCCGCCGACATTTCCGTAACCGGACACATATCGGCCAGAAAACTCGTGGTCATGGTCCAGAGGTTGCGGTGGGTCAGTATCGCCCCTTTCGGGCGGCCCGTCGTGCCGCTGGTATAAAAAATCCATGCCGGATCGGTTTGCGCAGCGTGTGCAGGCTGCAAATCCGCTGACGCTTGTAACGCCGCATTATATTCCGGTCCACCGACCGCAATGACTGCTGAAAACCCTTCGACGTCTTCCGGCCGGTCGGTAAAGGCAAGTGCGGCATCACAGTTAGCATGGATATAGGTCACTTCGTTAGGGTGCAGTTTGGCATTCAACGGAACGGCAACACATCCGGCAGTCCAGATGGCAAACAGGATCTCGATATATTCGGGCCGGTTGCCCATGAAGATCAGAACACGGTCACCTTTTACCAGATTGCGCTGTTTCAGCGCAGCGGCCAAGGCCGCGCTGCGGTCCTGTAATTGGGTGTAGGTGCTGAACGTCGACAACCCCAAGCAGACGGCAGGTCGATCGCAATAGGCGCGCGCGGACTGTGTCAAAATGTACGCGATGTTCATAATTCTGCTCCCTAAATTCTGCGCGCTTGCCCCTGCCAGAACGTATCCCTGATGTCCTTTTTGCGCACTTTCCCAACGGGGCTGCGCGGCAGTTCATCCCAGAAGTCAACCGTTTTGGGGGCCTTTACGCTGCCAAGGTTTTCCTTGCACAATGCAATGATTGCTTCGGGTTCCACCGTTGCATCGGGTTTGAGTTCGATCACCGCCTTGATCGCTTCACCCCATTTTTCGTCAGGCACACCGATCACCGCGCAATCCTGCACGGCAGGATGCGACCAGATCACCTGCTCGACTTCCGAGGGATAAACGTTGAAGCCGCCCGAAATGATCATGTCTTTCTTGCGGTCCACGATATAAAGGTAACCCTCGTCATCCAGATACCCGATGTCGCCGGTATGGTGCCAACCGAACTGGGAAACCTCTGCGGTTGCTTCGGGGTTTTTGTAATACCCCTTCATCACCAGATTTCCGCGCACAACAATTTCACCATGCTCACCACGCGGCATAATGTTACCGTCATCATCCATGATCGCCATCGGTGTCAAAAGTGCGGGCCTGCCGCAACTTGCAAGCCGGTGTTCGCGGGCCGGATCTCCGATAACATTGTGATCCTCTGCCGTCAGCAGCGCGCAGAACATCGGCGATTCTGCTTGTCCGAAACACTGCGCCATGACCGGCCCAAAAATCTTCAGGCATTGGCGCAGCTTGTCAATGGCCATAGGTGCGGCGGCATAAAGAAAGAACCGCAATGACGGAAAGCTACGTTGCGCAACTTCCGGTTGCGACAACAGCATGTAAACGGCGGTCGGCGGCAGGAACAGATGGGTCACTCCCTCGCTTTCAATTGTGTCTAGAACGTTGGCGGCATCAAATCCCGGCAGGATGACGCTGCGCGCACCAGCGGCCATCAACGCAATGGCAAGCACCCCTGACGCGTGGGTCATAGGCGTGATCAGCAAATGCACAGGGTCAGGTCCGGCATCAAAACTGGCATAATAGTTCGCGATTAGCGTGGTCCAGTTCAACTGCGTCAGCATGATCCCCTTGGGCCGCCCCGTTGTCCCACCAGAGGATAAAATTCCGACAAGATCATCAGGGCCAAGCGGCACATCGGGATCGGTTGAAGGGGCCGCGGCCATCCAGTCTTCCAGCCATGGTGCCGCGCCGTCTTGTTTATCCAGACAGATGAATTTTTGTATCTTTGGGCAAAGTTCACGCAATTGTTCCAGCGCCGGTGCAAGATCGCTGTGATAAAACAGAATCTCCACATCATTATGATCCAGGATATACGCGTTTTCTTCTACGCCGTTCTTGGCATTGACGGGAACCCAGATCGTGCCGGCACGAAACAAGCCCAGCATAACTTCAAGGCCGCTCACGCAGTTGGGGCTGTAAACGCCGGCCATCTTGTCGCGTCCGTACCCTTCGGCAGTGATGGCATTGGCGAAACGATATGTGCGTTCCTGAACTTCGCCGTAACTCCGGCCGATTTTAGCATCTTCCAAAGCGATCACGTTAGGGTTGATTGCGACACCCCTGTCGAAGAAATCGATCACACGCATAACGGTTTCCTATCTTGGTTTCCGGGATTTTCCCGCCTTGCCAGTCTGAACTCATACACTGATGAGCTTTTCGATCTCTTCGCGGTTGGCCAGCAAATCTGCTGTCGTGCCGCTCCACTGGACGGTCCCGTTGTCGACAACGTACTGTCGATGGGCCAATTTCATCGGCACGCGCAGGTTCTGTTCAACCAGCAAAAGCGTCATACCTTCTTCGTTGATCCGCCGCATCGAATCGACCAATTCATCAACGATCAGCGGGGCAAGGCCTTCAGTCGGTTCGTCCAGCAGCAACAGTTCCGGATTAGTCAAAAGCGCGCGCGAAATCGCCAGCATTTGCTGTTCGCCGCCCGAAAGCGTGTTTCCCGCCTGTGACGCGCGATCAAGCAGCACCGGAAACATTTCAAAAATCCGGGTTTCGGTCCATGCGCCAGTGCGTCCCATGACGGTTGCGATGCGCAGGTTTTCATGCACTGTCAGATTGTCAAAAATGCGCCTGTCTTCGGGGACATACCCAATGCCCAGACGGCCCAGTTGGTTCGGGAGTCGCGCGGTAACGTCGTCCCCTTTCCAGACTCTGCGCCCTGAAACCGGTTGCTTTAAACCGATGATCGTCTTGAGAATGGTGCTTTTGCCTGCGCCATTGCGCCCGATCAGCGAAACAACTTCGCCCTGTGCGACTTCGATCGACACGCTATGCAACGCCTGCGCCTTGCCATAAGTGACATTGCAGCTTTCCAACGCAAGCAGCTTCATTCCTCTTCTCCCAGATAAGCCGCTCGCACCTCGGCGTTTGCGCGGATTTCTTCAGGGCTGCCAGACGCCAGAATTTGCCCTTGAACCATCACGACCAAAGCACTGGAGACCCGCATTACAACGTCCATGTTGTGTTCGATCAGCAGCACGGTGCGGCCCTTGACGATCCGTTTTATCAGCTCCATCGCAGGCCCGATCTGGTCATGTCCAACACCGGCCAATGGTTCATCGAGCAACAGGACCGATGGGTTGCTCAGCAATGCCAGCCCGACTTCCAATGCGCGTTGATCGCCGTGAGACAAGGTTTCGGCGGGGCGGTGCGCCATCACCGTCAGGCCGATCTCTTCGAGAACGCTTTCGGCCCGTTCCCTGACTGCAGGAAAGCGGCCCGCCGGAAGCCAGAAGGGCTGCAACCTGTACAGATGCGCAAAAGCAGCAAGTTGAAGGTTCTCAAGCACCGACATGCCGGCGAAGATCTTGGTGATCTGGAAACTGCGGCCCAGACCGATGCGGGTCCGTTTATGCACCGACAGGCCCGTTACATCGCGCCCGTCCAGCATCACTTGACCACCGCTTAGCTTGGCATGACCCGAAAGCGCATTCATCAACGTGGTCTTGCCCGCACCGTTAGGTCCGATAATCCCGTAAAGCTGACCCGGCTGGAAGTCGAACGTCACACCGTTGACAGCTTTCAACCCGCTGAAGGAGACCTGAATATCGTTGCAACTCAATGATCCGGCAGTCATTGCATGTCTCCTTCGTCCTGATCACCTTGGAACATTCCGGCAATACCGTTGCGTAGGAAGATGGTGGCAAAAATGAACACCAGACCAAGGATGCCGTACCAATATTGGGTGATTTGGCTCAGTTCTTCTTTCAGTAATTCAAACAAGGCCACGCCAAGAATCGGACCTAGCAATGTGCCTTTGCCGCCCAGCACGGTCATGATCAAAACGTCGCCCGATGTGGACCAATGCAGCATTTGCGGAGAGATGTAGAAGATCAACGATGCCAGCAGGGCTCCTGCAACACCTGCATACGCACCCGAAACGATAAACGCCGATTGGCGCAAGCTATGGACGTTGTATCCGAGTTGCGCGGCGCGCACGTCGTTCGCCTGTACCGCGCGCAATGCCCGCCCGAATGGCGACCCACGCAGCAATGCCATCAGCGCCAGTCCGATCAGGAAAACCGCCACGATAAACCCATAATAGTTGTGGTTGTCGTAGAAATTGATCCCGAACAAGTCAGGCCGCGGCACGCCTGGAATACCGTCCAATCCGCCGGTGATTGCGCGCAGCTTGTTGGACGCAAGGATGTACATCATCTGCGCCAGGGCCAGTGTCAGCAGTGCAAAAAAAAGCCCCGAAACCCGAAGCGCAAAAAGCCCCATCAGGTAAGCCAGCACCGCTCCGACAATCGCCGCTGCAAAAAGGCCCGGTATAAAACCGACGCCATAGCTGAGGGTGAGGATTGTGAGCGCATAACCCCCTGCCCCGAACAACGCCGCATGGCCGAATGACAGCATACCTGTCACCCCGAAGACCAGATCAAAGCCGATTGCGAACAAGGCCCAGATCAGGATCAGGCTGACAAGGTTCACCCATTGCTCATCCTGCACAAAAAACGGAACGATAATCATAACTGCGATAATAATGCCCATCAGGGCCTGACCGATAATCCTGCGTGTCATGCCGAACGCCCCTTTGTGCTAAACAAGCCCGCAGGCCGGAACATCAGCGTTCCGATCAACAGGGCAAAGGTAAGTAGTTCGACCCATTCAGTTGCGTAGGTATATCCGGCCGCCCGCGTCATGCCCAACAGCAACGACGCAAGGATTGCGCCGCGAATGTTCCCAAGCCCGCCGATAATCACCACGACAAAACAGTCGATGATAACGCTGAATCCCATGCCCAGTTCGATCGGCACCAACGGTGCGCTAACCACGCCACCAAGAGCCGCAAGATACGCACCAAGCGCAAAGACGCCGGTGCGAACCCGGTTTACATTTACACCGAGTGTCTGAGCCATTTCCGGATCGGAACTGGCGGCGCGAATAATCATGCCCCATTTGCTACGGTCCAGCAGCAAGAACAGTGCCAGAGAAACCGCTGCACCAAAACCGATTACAAAAAGCCGGTATGACGGTATTTGACTGCCAAACATGGAAATCGGTGCCATGAAGATTTCTGGTGTCGGCACTTGCTTATAGTCAAATCCCCAGATCATCTTTGTCGCGTCGTCGATGACCAGAATGAATCCGAAAGTGAGTAAAAGCTGAAAAATGTGGTCGCGGTCATAGACCTGTTTCAGCGCCAAAATTTCGATCAGCGCACCAACACAGGCGACGATCAGCGGCGCAAACAGCAGTCCCAACCAGAACGATCCGGTCATATGAACAATTTGATACCCGACAAACGCGCCAAGCATATAAAGCGCGCCATGGGCAAAGTTGATCACCCCCAACATGCCAAAAATAAGGGTCAAGCCCGCTGCCAGCAGAAACAGCAGAAAGCTGAGACTCAGCCCGATCACGATAATGGACATATTCAGGGTTCCTCAGTTTCACCCCAAAAAAGCGGGCGACGCATGTCGCGAGGGAACAGCGCCGCCCAGTTCAGGGAGGATCGATTAACAGTCGCTAAACAGGCTATTTGCCGAAAACTCTTCGGTGATTTTCATGGTGAGGTCCGGCAATGGTGCCTCGCCCTTCACAACTTCACCCCAAAGACCGACCTGTTTGGCCTGATGGTCACAAGCGCGCATTTCCTTGCGCCCTTCGACCGAATTTTCATAGACCGATGTTTCAAATGCATCGACCCAGGTTTCCACATCCCAGCTGTCAGTCGCTTCGATGACATCCATCCACCAGCGAAGACCGTCAAATGCCTCGCCCGCGAAGGCCGAAGGGTAGTCACCGTTTGCGTCACGGTAGGCCGTCACGAATTCGGCGTTTGCCGGATTGTCGAGCGAGAAGTGATAACGCACGCCGGAGTTCACGCCCAATGCGGCCTCGCCTGTCGCGGCTGCAAAGATTTCATCCTGAAGCACGGGGCCGAACAGCACTTTGTTCTGACCCATCCCAACCTGACCTGCCTGCTTGCAGAAGGTGACGCCGTCATTGCCCGTTGCCACAACCAGAATACCATCGGCGTCCGAACGCGCCATCTTGTCGATGATGACCGAAAAGTCGCGGTTGCCAAGCGGGGCAAAGTCATTCCCGACGATCTCGACACCGGCGGCTTTTGCTTTTGCGGCAAAGTCGTCAAAGGCGCTGCGCGTGGCCTGATAATCAGCCGTGACCGCGTATACTCTCTTGATCCCGCGTTTCTTTACGAATTCAACACACATGTTCATTTCCATGGCCAACGTGTTGGACGTACGGAATGAGTAACGCGCACCGTCCATCTTGGTAATGCTGTCGTCTGCGGAAATCGTGACCAGATGCGGCACCTTGCGCTGTGTGGACAGGCTTTGCAGTGCCAGAGTCGACGCTGAGCTGACCGCGCCAAACATCAATTGCGTGCCTTCCGCCAACAGCCGGCTTGCTTTTTGTACGGCGGGCTGGGGTTTGGTTTCATCGTCTTCCCAGCTGAAGCGGACTTTTTTGCCCAACAATTCGCCACCCCGCATGGCCACGGCAAGTTCCGCGCCTTTGCGCATGTCATTGCCGATCAAGCCGTATGCGCCCGAGAAAGACAGAATGCCCGCAATGTGATAATCTTCGGGCGTTGCGGCCCGCAGAACCATTGGCGCAGGCAAGGTACTGGCCAAAGTTAGCGCCCCGGCGCTGCGTAGAAAATTCCGACGTTTCATAGTTTTCCTCCCGGTTTCACGCCCCAAGAAGTTTCTCCTGCAAGGCGAATGATGCGCTGCCCGGGATAAATCGTTCCCGGAAAAGCAGAATACTATCAGCAAGTTTGGCGGGTTTTATCATACGTCGGATCAGCAATCGGGCGGTAACAAATCATGGATTTGCAAATGGCGCAAAAGTGCATCTGATCGCGACCGTGTCCCTAACCCTCCCCCATCTCTTGCATCAAGCATCGCAGGGTTAGGACTGGCAGGGAATGTCCGAAAACGCCACAAATTTGACATTTTCTGCCAAATCGATATTATTTACCCATCAGTAGAATTTTGAGGTCATCGTCATGAAGGTGGGCTTGCTCCAAAACCTGCGTCTTCCCAAACATAGCATCCAGTTCATGTGTGACGTGCTGATCGAACACGGCATTGATCCTGACCCATTGCTCAAAGAAGCAGGTTTGCAGCTCAGCCTTCTCTCGGATCCATGGGGCACGCTGGACGGTATTCAGGAACTCACATTCCTGCGTGCCTTTTGCCGGAGTACAGCGCATATTGAAGGTGTCGCTTTTGTCACCGGTCTGCGTTACAGCCTGATCTCGTATGGCCCTATCGGGCTTGCCACGCTAGTTTCAGAGAATGTGACAGCGGGGCTGAGGGTTTTCACGCAAATGCAGGGGCTGGGATACGCACTGCTGGCATATGACATCACAGAGGACGATGAAGGTTTTGCAACAGGGTTTGTTGCCGACGACCAGTATGTACCGCCCGATCTTCTGGATTTTGTTCATGAACGGCTGCTTGGGTCCGGCCCGACCTTCTTCCGGGACCTGCGTCAAGAAAACCTGCCCATCCGTCTGATCGAATGCCCGTTGGACCGCCCGAAAGGCTGGATGAACCTAGAAGCGCGCTGGCAAACCGAAATCGTGTATCGCGCACCGCGCAGTTGCATTCACTTTCATCCTGGAACAGGCGCGCTGAAACTGCCGCTGGCGAATGCCCTTCTTGCGGTAAACTATCGTGTTTTGTGCGAGAATATGCTTGAAACCGGCCCCAAGCATACCGGAACAGCAAATTCGGTTTATCAGGTGTTGATGCAGGTGCGCGGCGTTTTTCCCAATGCGCCGGAAGTGGCCGAAACGCTTCATTTGTCAGAACGCTCTTTACATCGAAAACTTGCCAGTCAGTCGATGAGCTATCGCCAGATTATCGATAGCGTGCGCTTGCGCCGCGCACGGGAGCTTCTTGATACATCCGACTTACCGCTGGCTGAAGTTGCAGATCGCCTCGGTTTTTCGGAAACTGCCAGCCTGTCGCGATTTTTCCGGCGGGTTTCAGGGGATTCGCCGTCCGCATATCGAAAAACCAGCAAAGGGTTATTCGCCAGTTCACGTTAGGATTAGACGACGAGACGCTAACACGACCATATATCAGAACGGAGTGACGCCATGAACAAGTCCGATGACGAAACGCTCACCTTCAAAGAGATGGTCGGGAAATTCGACGTCACCCCCCGAACCCTGCGGTATTACGAATATCTCGAACTTCTCAAACCCACGCTACAAGGGCGTGAACGAAGTTATGATCGCAAACAGATCGCGCGGTTCAAGCTGATCTTGCGAGGTCGTCGGTTCGGAATGAAGCTTGAAGATATAAGAGTTTGGTTAGAAATATATAAAAACAGGGGCTCAAGAGCGCAGCTTCGCGAATGGGCAAGGATATCAAAAATCCTCGAAAATAAGCTTCGCGCCGAGATAAAAGAAAGAGAGGAAGCTCTGGCAGAATTACGAGAAACCTCAAAGCTCGCCAATGAATTGAATTTCAAAAAGTGATCCCGAAACCCAACGCACCGACCAAATAGATGGCTGGTTGATGCAAACACCCATAATTTGGAAGCGAATGGATGGAGCTAGCTCTAAAACACAATCGACAAAGTGCTGGGACGTAAAATTCGCTTTTACAACATACAGCGGGTCCCTGCGCATTATTTGCCATAAGCGCGCTTATGCGTGTTTCTGCCCACATTCCAGGCAAATACTAAGTTGCAATCCGCCACATTCGAAACCGCCCCAGCCCTGTCACCTCACGAACCAAGTCCTTTTCCTCCATCAAGGCAAGGTTTCGCTGCACGGCTGCGCGGCTGGAACCAATCTGGGACTCAGCCATTGGAGCAGACACAAGGGGCCATTCTGCAAAGAGAGCTCGTAAGGCGGGAGGGGTTTTGCCGGATAGTGGCGCCATTTCAGCCTCTGCCTGAACCGTCCAAGCCTCAGTCTGATCCAGATGCCGCATCGCCGTTAGAACAGCGCTCTCCATCCCCGCCAACCAACGGGCCAATCGTTCGTCCGGAGAACCAGATGCACGCAGCCCCCCTGCTCCACCCATGGCGAGCGGCGCAAATATAGCACCGTTTCCGTTGCTGCTCGCAATCCTGGCCGCCGTGACGGCGGCTTCGATCTGGTCTCCTTGTGTCGCGTTGCCCTTAAATCTGAGACACGACGGGAGTGGGCAAAACCTGGTGGTCGACGTGGTAGGGTAAGGTATCGGAACAAGGCGGGACCCACCATGGAAGTAAACATTTTTGTCGAGACGACGTTTGACGATGGAGAAACCAAGAAGCGCAATATCGGTCGACTTCGCCGTGCGCCGGACGAGTTTGGTTCCGAGAGTTTGGGCCTTCTCCTCAATGACGCAAAGACCTTACTGAGGCGTTTGCAGGAGACGATTGTGCAAGATCAGGTCGGTGAAGCAATGGAGGCTCGCCGGAAATGCGATGGCTGTGGCAAACAACGCGCGATCCATGATGATCGAGGCCGTATTCTCGACACTCTTTTCGGGCGAATTCGGGTGAAGTGGCCAAGGCTTCGACGCTGCTTGTGCCAACCGGCTGGGGTCGCGAAATCTGGGCCACAATCACCACTTGCCGGGTTATTCTCTGACCGTGCGACTGCCGAACTTCGGCGCCTGCAGGCTGAATTGGGGGCCAGGCACTCGTTTCGGGAAGCCGCTCGATTAATCGAAATGTTCATGCCCTGTTCGGCTCAATTGAACACGACCGTTCGAAATCGTTTGGGTCGCATCGCCGACGAGCTAGGCCGCGAAAACGTAAGCCAAGGAGACGCGGATACAATCGCTCCGCCATCACCACTGACCGTTTTCCTGGATGGTGCGCACATACGATGTCGACCTGAATACCAGAAACGGCACCTCGATGTTGTAGTCGGCAAGGTTGAAAGCCCCAATATGAGCCGGCGGTTTGGTCTCGTGCAGCAAGCCGCCGGTTCTCCAGCAAAGCAGCTCCGACATGACCTGATCGCGCAGGGCTGGGACGGTCAGAGCAAAGTGACCGTGATTTCAGACGGCGAACCTGCACTGCCGAATTTGGTGAGGCGTGCCGTTCGAGGTCCCGTCACCCACATACTGGACTGGTGGCATATCTCGATGCGGGTCAAGCACATTGAAAATGCGGTGCGGGGACTTCTGCAATCGAAGGGCTTTTCAGGGTTGCCGCTACTCTTCGAGCGACCTGCTGATACACTGCGTTGGCACCTTTGGCACGGCAAAGTGATGACCGCCGCGACAATCCTCAAGGTTCTTCAGATCGATTGCGATCGTCTGCACGCCGAAACCCGAGAATTACGAGAAGCGGCCAAGCGGGTCAAAGCCCGGTGCCAGGACCTCTATTCCTACCTTGCGAACAACTTCGACGCGCTCGTAGACTACGGCCATCGACACCGGAATGGCCTCGCAGTTTCGTCGTCCCGGGCAGAAGGCTGTGTTGATGACATCGGCAACACCCGCATGGGCAAGCGGCGGCGCATGAGATGGTCACCGCGGGGCGCGCAACGGGTTGCCGTCACTCGGGCCGCTGTCCTTGACAGAAGGCTAGGCGTCTCAAAGCGGGCCGCTTAACCACCAAGTTTTGCCCACTCCCACGGCAGGGTGCCGGCCGGCTTCCTGCTTGGCTTTATGCGCCGATGGCGAAATTCGTCGGGAACTCCAACTCGTCCCGCGGTCAAGCCGCCCGCGAGACCAATAACGGACCCCAAAGAGCGCGAATTGCTGAGACAGATGCAAGCCGCACCAACTGCGAACCGCCAGTTCCACGCGTCCGAC
Source organism: Sulfitobacter pacificus (assembly GCF_030159975.1). NCBI lineage: Bacteria > Pseudomonadati > Pseudomonadota > Alphaproteobacteria > Rhodobacterales > Roseobacteraceae > Sulfitobacter > Sulfitobacter pacificus. The sequence goes on along the minus strand of NZ_BSNL01000006.1, from coordinate 27,128 downwards.
TTGTGTCGCTTGATCGGACATGCTGCCTACGAAGCGCGTGTACTCGATGTGATCCACAAGTTTGGGTGTCAGAGGTTTTCAGCAACTTTGGCCGTGCACGGAAGAGCGGTGTTGGCAGGGGAAATATCCAGATGATCCGCTGGCGGCAGTGCGCGATTGGATCAATGAGCGCTCCCTGCGCTTGAGGGACCCCTGGATGGCTAAATTCGGGGGTCGGGCCTAGAGATGTGGTAGGGACTGCGTGAACAGCTTGCGGGCGGTTTCTGAGTTGGTTCTGAAAAGCTGGTTCAGGTATCCAACTGTTCCGTCATTTCCAACTCGAGCCGCGCAGTCTCCTGGTTCAGTCGCCATCTTCTAACGACATAAAACACGAGCGCCTTGCGAGTTTCGATCAGTAAATGCGTCTTGTCGTCAAATCCGTACTCCAGCTGGACGGCTCGCGCTTGTGCATCAGATAGATCTGAACGCGGACGTATCCACAAGCGCACTAAGCTGTTCCAGTCCGTGTCAAAAGGCAGGGGAGCAGGTCTCTCCCGCGTTTTCATGTCGATTTGTTTCGTTATTCGTATTGGGAGATAATCGCGGTACGCCTCGTGATTATAGCTCCATGCGCGGAGATAAATTGCCTCTCCGTCAAAATGGAACTGAACTGGACTGATCCACTGCGGGTCGGATAGGCCGCTTGTCATCGAGGTGTAGGTAATCTGGATGTCGCGTTCGCCCATCTTGGCGCGGTACAGCTGTGCGACAACGGTGGAATCCATCACGCGAGTGGGCAGCGGGATGCTCGCGCCAAGCGATGTCGCCTTGCCATCAAGTAATTCGAAAACTTGTTCCGGGCCAGCCTCAGTCAATGCGCAGTGGTCGCCGGTCGAGAAATAGGCCTTCTCTGCGGCATCGTAGACTGGCGGCGTATTCGTCAGAGAAAGATAGGTTCGAAAGTCAACGGCAGCCTGTGCCATCGAGATATTGAAGCGTTCGATCAAGTCGCGGCGGTTCGCCTGACCTCTCCAGGTCAGACATTGGTCGAGGAACAAAATTCGCTCACGTTGCGCGTGCTTGAGGGCTTTCAGGCTCATACGCCGAGTAATACTTGACTCCGCTCGCATAGTCCATACATTTACTATACGTATAGAAAATGGATTGATCTGATGAGACTACTTCATACGGCAGATCTGCACCTGGGGCGGCAGTTCATGGGGTTGAGCCTCGAGGAGGATCATGAGGTTATCCTGGGTCAGATCCTTGAAGCGCTTGTGGTCGAACGAGCTGATGTTCTTGTCATCGCGGGGGACGTTTTTGACCGTGCCTCTCCGCCCAATTCATCGGTCCGGCAGTTCAATCGCTTCCTCAAGCGTGTAGCAGAGGAGACCGAAGCCGCTGTGGTGATGATCTCTGGAAACCACGATTCTGGCGACAGGATCGAGGCTATGTCTGTCTTTTCCACCGCGTCTCGTGTGCTGGTGCGGGGGATTGCCGATGCGGTGGAAGCGCCGCTGGTGCTGCGTGACGCGCAGGGCGAGGTCGCCTTTTCCGCACTGCCCTTTTCCTATGAATACGCCGCACGCGAGGTGTTCAGGGATGAAAGCATTAATGCGCCGGCGGAGGTAGTTGCCGCCCAGATCGCTGCGGCAAGGAGGCAGGTGCCTGATGGAGCGCGTTGGGTCGTCGTGGCCCATGCTTTCGTCGCGGGTGGTGCGGTCGGCGAGACCGAGCGCGCCCTGACGCGAGTCGGAGGCATAGAAACTGTTCCCTCCGATGTCTTCGATGGGGCGGACTATGTTGCACTGGGGCATTTGCACAAGCCGCAGGAAGTGGGCGCGAGCCATATTCGGTACTCCGGCGCACCGCTTGCTTTCGGTTTCGACGAGGCGGGAAATGAAAAATCCATGACAGTCGTCGATCTTAAAGCTGAAGGGGTCGAGATCCGCATCGTACCGTTCCGACCGATCCGGCAGGTTCGCTCGCTTACTGGGGCATTCTCGGATCTTCTGGAAGGAACGCCGTCTGACGATTTCATCCAGGCTATCCTGACGGATGAAAACCCTCTGATCGATCCGATGAAACGGTTACGCGCGACCTATCCCAATGCTTGCCATCTGACCTATGCCCGGCAGGAGCGCGCTGCGGAGACCAAGGCGCTCGGCAGCGGACGGACCGCGGTCACGCCAATCGAGATGATTGTCGACTTCGTGAAGGTTGTGCGCGGCCGGGAACCAAACGCCACCGAAGTCGCGATCATCGCGGAAAAGCTCCACGCGGTAACCTCCGGGGAGGAGCAGACATGAGACCCATTCGCCTATCGCTTCAAGCCTTCGGGCCATTTGCGACAACCGAGGTAGTCGATTTCCGGTCCGCGCTGGAGACGGGTCTGTTCGGGATTTATGGTCAGACCGGCGCGGGAAAGTCGACGCTGTTTTCGGCGATGTCCTTCGCGCTATTCGGGGCGCCGACCAAGACTGATCAAGAACCACGTTCACTACGCTCGGATCACGCCGCGTCGGATCTACCTACCGAAGTTGAATTTGTCTTTGAGCTGGGCGCCAAGACCTACCTGATCCGTCGTCGTCCGGCGCAGGAACGTCCGAAGGCACGCGGTGAAGGGACCACTGAGGACGCGTCGGAAGCCTCGTTATTCGACGTCACCGGGATTCCGGTGGACATTCTTGGTCCGAGTCAGTCTGGCCGTGTCATTGCGGAAAAGAAAGTCTCGCTAGTTGGGCAGCAAGTCGAGGCGCTGCTTGGCTACGGGGCAGATCAGTTTCGACAGATCGTGCTCTTACCGCAAGGCAAGTTCGAGACGTTCTTGGCCGCAAAAACGGATGCGCGGGTCGAGATATTGCGGGATCTCTTCGACGTGAAGATCTATCGAGATCTCGCCGCACGGCTGAAAGAAGAAGCCTCAGAGGCAGAACGAGCGTTGCGCGACCAGCGCGCTCTCTACGTGGCTCGACTCGAGGAACGTGGTTTTGAGAGCGCGGAGGCGCTAGAACTCGGGATTGCCGCAGCCGAAACAAAAGTCGAAGAAAAGCAGGGAGTTCAGAACGGCGCGGCGATGGCTACCGAAGCCGCGCGTAAAGCTCTGACCGAAGGCGAGCAAATCGAGAAAGCATTTTCTGCTGTCGACACGGCACAGCAGGCATTCGATAATCTAGAAAAGAAAACGGGCGAGGTCGAAGAACTGGCCAAGCGCATTGAGGCTGTCCGGAATGCCATTCAGGCCCGTGATCTTGAGACGGCTTTGCGCGATGCGGAGCAGGAAAGCCGGAATGCGGTGGAGGCTGTCACAAAGGTCGAGGCGGCACTAGATATCGCCACTGGCGCGAAGGAGGTGGCGGGAAAAAAACTTGTTGAGGCACAGTCGGGCGAGGACCGGCGGCAGCAAGTTCAGGCTGACCTGACAAGGTTGGAGGCGATCGAGAACCAGGTCGGTCAAGCAGCGGCTCTTAGAAGCGCGTTTGACGACGCTGCGAAGGACGAAGGTTCGGCGAAGAAGGCTCTGACCGAGGCCATAGATGCCCGAGAGAAGCTCAAGTCTCAGCGCGATGCGACCGATCTGGCACTTGATCAAGCGCGAAAGACCGAAACGGTGCGAGGCCAGCTGACCGGTGAGTTGGCCGAGGTCAACCGAGAAAGAGTCAAGGCAGCGGCGCATGTTAAGGCGCAAGAGGCTGTCGCGGATGCTCAACGAAATGTAGAAGCGGCATCGAACGAACTGGCGACAAGAACCGACGCGGCGCAAGCCGCTGATGCGGCATTGGTAGATGCCGAGGCACGGCTTTCGCGCACGCAAGCGATCATTCTGGCCGAAAAGTTGACCGAAGGAGCGCCCTGCCCTGTCTGTGGCTCCCATGATCATCCTGCGCCTGCCCATGGTATGCCCGAACAATCTGGTTTGACCGAAGCGTTTCGGAGTGCGCAGGTTCAGGCGAGAACTGCCTCCGAAGCCAGAGTTCGGGCCGAAAGCGAACTCGGCAATTTTCGAATGCGGCTCGACGAAAAGAAGCGGGCGCTCGAGGAACAGGAAAGTCCTGAGCGCACGTTAGCGGAACTCGAAGTTGAAATCGCACGGCTTGAAGGCGACGTCGCCGCGCTTGGAGAAGCGGTCGATTTAGACGCGATGGCGGAGCAGTTGGCCCAACTCAAGCTGAAACTGACTGAGGCTGAAGCTGCCGAGGCTACGGCGCGCACCGCTGCGGGAAAGGCCGAGACCGATCTTGCCGGCGCGCGCGCCAAGCTGGACACAGTGATCGAGGCCCTGCCGGAAGGTCTGCGCACGCCCGAGGCGGTTGTCGCTCGACGGGAGGCTTTACAGAGAGAGCAAAGGCAACTGTCCGAGGCGCTGGAAGTGGCGACGCAACAGGACCGAGCCGCCGGTGAAATGCTCACCCGTGCGCAAGAGCAGCTGGAAGCAGCAAAGCGGGCGCGCGACGCGCAGCAACAGCGCGTGAAAAAGGCGCAAGATGATTTTGGTGCTCGGCTTGCCGAGGTCGGGCTGGACAAAGCGGGATATGATGCTTGCAAGGCGCATTTCCCGACCCTCGATGCCGACCAGAAGACGGTATCCGATCATCGTGAGGGCCTGATCGCGGCTCACACGACATTGCAGAACGCCATAGCCGCTTGCGCAGATCGTGAACGCCCGGATCTTGCCCCGCTTCAGCTGGCGTTGGCAGACGCCACCCAGACCTTGAACGCGGCCAACGCTGCACTCGCCACAGCGAGGACAGATGTATCGTCACTGACCAAATTCAAGGAATCGCTTGCGGCGGCGCTGGCCGAAACCGAGCGGCTTGAAACCGAGACCGGTCCGCTCCGGGGGCTGGCCGATCTGGCTAACGGCAAGAACGATTTCAAGATGACACTCGAGACCTTCGCGATCGGTGCAATGTTCGACCAGGTTCTCGATGCGGCGAATATGAGGCTCGACCCTATGACACGTGGTCGCTACCGGCTGACGCGCGGGCTTGAGGCATCTGGCGGCCGCGGCAAGCGTGGGCTCGAAATCGAGGTCTTCGACATCAACACCGGCAAGGCGCGTCCGACAGCAACGCTATCCGGTGGCGAGACCTTTATCGCGGCACTAGCCCTCGCGCTTGGGCTAGCTGATGTGGTCGAGAGCCTTTCGGGCAAGATCCGAATGGACACGATCTTCATCGATGAAGGCTTCGGCAGCCTCGACACCGAGAATGGGGCGGGCACGCTGGACCAAGTGATCCAGGTTCTTGCTGCGCTGACAGAGGGCAGCCGGGCTGTGGGACTGATCTCGCATGTCGGGCTGGTGCAGGAGGCTATTCCACAAGGCTTCTATGTGCGTTCGACCCCAAGCGGCAGCCGGGTCGAGGAAAGGAGGGGGCTGGGATGACGGACCGTTGGTATTTCCGTAAGGCGCACACCCGCCGCCTGTCGACGGGGCGCACGGTATCCGTCCGCGGCGGTTGGGCAGTTCGGGGCGACCGTGAAAGCAAGAAGGGCGCACCGTTCAGGCGGACTTGTCCAATATGCGGGGCGCTGATCGTAAGTGTGGGCATGCCCAGAGGGGGCTGGGTCCATTTCGAGGGCGGCAAAGGCCTGACACGAATTAAACACCATTGCCTACATCTTGGCGAAGGTCTGAGCAGGCGGCGCGACGAGGACACACCGGATCTTTTCGAAATGCTGCGATAGCTCGTTGCCGGATTACACAAAGCAATTCTGAGAGAAAATTTTGTTCGATATCCAACCCAGGATTCTTTGGCGAATCTGATGAACGTAGGCATCGGCGCCACGCGCCCCACCCTCAATGAACTGAGAAGGCCCTTACCGCTGGATCTACTCACAACGGTCTAGTCCTTGATCCGCCACATCCTGAAGCGTCCTTGTTGCGTCACTTCTCGGATCAGGCCTCTCTCTTCCATCCAAGCGAGGTTCCTTTGAACAGCCGCGCGACTTGCGCCTGTTAAGACTTCCGCCATCGGGGCCGACACCAAAGGCCACTCTGTCAACGCCGAACGAAGAGCGGCCGGAGTTCGCCCCGAAAGCTGAGACATGGCTCCTTCCGCCCGAGCACTCCATGTCTGGGTATCATCTAGATGACGCATCGCCGTTAGAATTGCGCTGTTCATCCCATCCAACCAGCGGGCCAAGCGTTCGGGTGGCAAGCCCGAAGCACGCAGCCCCCCTGCCCCGCCCATAGCGAGCGGTGCGAAAATGGCGCCGCTTCCGTCACTGGCCGCGATCCTGGACGCGGTGACGGCGGCTTCCATCTGGTCGCCGTGCTGTCCGAGGCCCGCCAGGCTCCAGAGATGAAAGCCCATGCAAGCCCGCGTGATTGGGTGGAGATCGGCTGCGGCTGCTATTACGTCCAGCCATCCGCCCGCGCGATCTTCGAAACGCTCAGTGCTGTCTTCAATGTTTTCGGGATCGCGGCGATCTAGGAAGGCTGCCAAGTCACCTTTTGGTCCGGGACCGCCAGTCAGGCGCCGAGCGGCCCATCCAACTCTTGCTAGGGCATTTGTGTCATCCTGTGCGCCCGAGAGCCGCATCGACACCCAGAGCGCCAGCCGATCAGAACTCACCCGATCTCCTGCGAACCAGCTAAGATCCGCCGCCTCGATGAGAGCGAGCCGATGCCGCCAGCCTTCCGGACCGCGCAGCAGCCGGTCATCCAGAGCTCCAAGGCGTCCAGCCACTCTTGCCAGTCGCGCAGCGTGAACCCCCTCTGCCCTTGCCCAGTCATCGACGACAGCGGTGTCGGGCGGTTCCGCCCGCGGCCCGGGAGGCAAATCATCGGGTTCTTCTTCGAGTGGCCCAGGCAGGAACCAGAGATCATCCTCGTGAGCCTCTTCGTCCCCCTCGACTGTGATGAAGGGGTCGTCAAAATCATTAGTCAAATTAGATGTTTGTGATTTCATATGTGCAAAATACTGATTTTTTGCCCATTACCCAAGCGTTTTTGTGGCCGTTGCTTGCGCCCTTTATATAGTACGCGCGCGCGACTGCCGGCGGAACCTCTCAGATCGCGCTCTGCGCAAGAAAACCAAGGCATTGTACGCCAGCTCAACGAGAGAACACTTGCTTGCATTCGTTTATAAACCGTCGATTGGTGACGTGATCCGCAATTGGAAAAAGCCAGAGAAAGGGAAGCCCGGGTGCCGGGCTTGATAGGATAGAGAGAGTCTCATCCGGGTCCGGCGTAACAAGGACCCTGACCATGGCCAAGACCTCAACCCGCCCGAAACCCGCCACCGTGAAGAAGACAGAAGCCGCCGCATCGGCAACGGCTGACGGAGCGACCGACATTCGTCTGATCCCGCTCGACCAGCTGGAGCCCAGCCCGCTCAACGTTCGCAAGGTGGCGCCGAGCGCCAGCGTCGAAGCCGAGCTTCTCGCAAGCATTCGCGAAACCGGCATCAAGCAGAACCTGGTGGTTCATGCGCTGTCTGAGACACGTTTTGCGGTTGATGCCGGCGGTCGCCGCCTCAAGGCGCTGAAGCAGCTCGCCGATGACGGCGTGATCCCAGTTGATCACCCCGTGCCCTGCCTCGTCGAGGACGAGCGCAACGCCATCCTCACATCTACCACGGAAAACCTCCAGCGCGCGGCGATGCACCCGGCCGACCAGTTCGAAGCTTTTGAGGCGATGATCGCCGAGGGGCGCAGCGAGGACGAGATCGCGCTGAAGTTCGGCGTCTCGGTCGACCTGGTGCGACGTCGTCTCAAACTCGCCCGTGTCGCGCCCGAGATCATCGAACAATTCCGTGCGGGCGATCTGACCCTCGAATGCGTGATGGCTTTCACGCTGACCGACGACCATGACCGCCAACTGGCAGTTTGGAACGCGGTGAAGGGCGGCTATCACATCCACCCACAGAGCATCAAACGCCAGCTGACTGAGACCGCGCATTCGGCGAACTCGGCCCTCGGGCGCTTTGTCGGCATCGAGGCGTATGAGGCGGCAGGCGGCGTTCTGCTGCGCGATCTCTTCGACGATCGTGCCAGCGCCCATATGGAAAACCCCGAGCTCCTGGAGCGCCTCGCCATCGAGAGGCTGCAGGCTGCGGCCAAGACTTTTGAGGGGATGTGGAAATGGGTCGAGGTTCACCTCTCGGTCGACTACGGCGCGTTTCGCAGTTTCGGGCGGGTCTATCCGCAGGATGTCGATCCCGATCCGGACTTGCTCGCCGAGGAGGAACGTCTCATCGCCCGCGAAGAGGAATTGGCGGCGCAGAACGACGGCGAGGATTGGTCTGAGGCGGAGACGGAGGAATACTACGCAATCGAGCCGCGTTTGCGCGAGATCGAAGCCCTGCAGCGCGAACGGCAACCGTACGCGGACGAAGATCGTGCCATCGCGGGCGTGGTTCTGACCATCGGTCATGACGGGGCGCTACGTGTCGAGAAAGGCCTCGTGCGACCAGAAGATATCCCCGCTGCGACCGAGCCGGGCGAGGATAGTGCTGAAGCGGGTGATGCCCCATCCCCTGCCCGCCCGCACGTGACGCCGCCAACCTCCTCGACGCCGGTGCCAACCTCCGATCCGGCGGCGACCTTGCGCAAGGCGGATGGGATTTCGGCGAGCCTCGCCGACGATCTGCGCGCGACGCGTCAGCACATCCTGCGGGCGCATCTGGCGGCGGATTTCGAGGTGGCGTTCGATGCGATGCTCTACGCGCTCTGCGAACAGGCTTTGGGGCGGTCCTACAACAACGAAGCGCTCGACATCTCGATCCGGCCTTTCCAGGCGCAAGACCGCGAGGTGCTGCATGCGGATACTGTCGCCCAGAAAATGCTCGAGGCACTGGAACAGGACCTCGCCACCGACTGGATGAAGCTCGAGAAACCAGAGGACTTCCGGGTGATGTCGGCGCTGCCTCTTGCCGATAAGCAGGCGCTTTTCGCCTGGGCGACGGGTCTGGCGGTAAAGCCGCAGCTCTCCTCCGACAATCGCCCCTCCCCAATCATCGAGGAGATTGGCGCGCGGCTTGATGTCGATGTGGCGGCCTGCTGGCGCCCGACCGCGCAAAACTACTGGGGTCGAGTCAACAAGGGCCATGCAGTCGCGACTGCGCTCAAGCTGATCAGCGAGGACTACGCCGAAGATCGCAATCGCGAGCGCAAGGGCGATATCGCGGCCGCGATGGAGCGGGCTTTCGCGGAAACCGCCGGCGAGACGGAAGGGTTCGGCGCGGCGACGGTTGCGAAGACGACGCGCTGGCTGCCCGACGGGATGGCGTTTGCCGGTGCGATGGACGCTGACGCCGACATGGGTGACGATGTGCCCGAGGCCGAAGAAGGCGACCAGCCCGCCTCAGATACTCAGATCGATGCCGAGAACGACGAACCGTCGTCCTTGCCAGCCTTCCTCAGTGGGGATGCTGCCTGACGAAGCGACCACCGACCTGAACCTGACATGATCTCTGGGCCGTCCTCACATCGAGGGCGGCCCTTTCCGGCTGGCGGGTTGACCACAGCCGATAACGGATCAGCTGGCCCGTCCCGGAGAATTCCTATGACCACCACACTCGACCTCGACCCCGTTCAGGAAGCCGCACTTATCGCTGCGCAGAATGACGCCTTTCGCCGTACCATCCTTGGCAATGCCCCAGTTGCCGATGCCCCGCAGGGCCAGTTCGTAATGACACGCGGCGTCGCGGCGCTTGGGCTCGATGTGCAGCTGGAACTCACCCGCCGCGTCGCCGCTTTCGACACCTTCATTGCCGACAGCGACCCCCATGGCTGGCACGAGATGGGTGTCATTGAGCTTGAGGACACGACGGTCTGGTTCAAACTCGACCTGTACGATGTCGACTACCAATACGGCTCCCCCGAGCCCTCTGACCTTGCGCAAACGCGTCGGGTCCTGACCCTGCTGCTGCCGTGGGAATACTGACGCCCCCCATCCCTAGTCACCGCCCCGGACCGCCCTTGCACAAAGGGCGGTCCTTTCAGGCTGGCGGGTTCCAAAGGGCGCGATACCCGCGTCCGGCCCGCCACAGGAGACCAGAGATGGCCAAGACACTCGACTACCAGATTACCCTCTATCCCGCGCATCGCGATGGCGCCTTCGTTGTCACTCAGTTCCAGATGATGGCGAGCTACCCCGAAAAGCGCATCCAGGCCGCGGGAATGGATGACCTGATCGACAAGGTGACGCAGTTCGCAATGGAGCACGGCGAGAGCTGCAGCGCTTCGGTGCGTTGTCTCGCCCCGCGCAAACCGCCGGGGTTCAAGCGCGCGACCGAGAACCTCTATTTCAACCTGGTAGATCGGACGGCTGAAGACCGCGGCGACGCTGCGGCCTGAAGCCCCGCAGGAAACTTCCTGGGCGACCCCGCGTAATGGTCGCCCTCCCATTTCCTCAATTCCAAAGGATCAAAGACATGACACAAGAGACTGATTTCTACGCGCAGATACTCGAATCCCAGAGGCGTGCTGCCGAACAGCGGGTAGAAACCCGCGCGACGCTTCTTTCCGAACTGCGCACCCTCGGCGTAACGAACATCGAGGTGCAATACGAAGGCTACGGCGATTCCGGCAATGTCGAGGATGTCGTGGTGACCCCTGACACGATCATCCTGACGGAAGACCTGCGGCGCCGGGCCGAAGATTTCGGCTGGGACTTCGCCTATGCCCTGTGCCCCGGGTTCGAGAACAACGAGGGCGGCTATGGTGAACTGACTTGGTCGCTTGAGACTGACAAGATCGATGTCAGTCATTCGAACCGTTACATCGAGACCAACACCACTGAACACGAGGGGCTCTGACATGGCACACCCCCTCCATCACGCTGAAAGCTCAGCCCGAAAGTTTGGCGGTGTGCCAAACGATTACCAGCATGTGCATGACTGGTTTGACTCATCCAAAGAGCACCTAGGTCTCTTTGTTCACAGAGCCCAAAAACATCATACCGTTGGGATCTATGATGCTGAACGCCACTTCGGTCGCAGCCTGACCAACAGCGCGGGCCGGGTTGTTCCCATCCGCTGGATCGGCGAGCAGCATGTGCGCGAAGACTGCCAAGGACGCATCCCGTCGCTGGCGGACTGGCTCGGGCGCATCCAGCCAGAGCCGTGGATGGCCAATGGCCGGATCGACAACGACCCGACACAGATTGTTGGCGATCCGCGCGCAGTTTGGGTCGCGGCGGTGGTCAATCACCAGACCATTCTCGGCTTCGAGGACTGGCTGCTGAAGGTTTCGGTTGAGCACATCCAAGATCGTCAGAACCGCGCTGCTGCCTGATCCACCGGACGGCAAACTCGCCGACCACCTGACCACGTCCAAATCGACCCGCCTGCGGCCTCAACCGGCTCGGCGGGTCGATTGCGTTTCAAGAAAGGATATCGAAATGCAAGACCCTGTCTACGAGGAGGCCTACCAAGGCCATACCATCAAGATCTACCATGACCCGGATACTGAGAGCCCGAGGGAGTGGTCCAACCTCGGGAAACTGATCTGCTGGCACCGGCGCTATCGGCTGGGCGACAGCCATCCCTTCGACAGCCCAGATGCGCTCCTGCGCGATCTCTCGGGCGTCACAGACCAGAGCGACCTCTCGATTGAGCAGCTGCGCGAGCGCGCCGAGCGCAAGGCGATCTTATTGCCCGTGTTTCTCTACGATCATTCCGGTCTCGCGATGAACACGATCGGGTTTCACTGCCCGTGGGATTCCAGCCAAGTCGGCTATGTCTACGTGACGCTCGACGCGGTCCGGGAAGAGTTCGGCGTGAAACGCGTCACCAAGGCGATGCGCGAAAAGGCCAAAAACATTCTGCGCGCTGAGATCGTCACCTTCGATGCCTACCTCGGCGGCCAGGTTTATGGCTATGTCGTCGAGCGTGACGGCGAGGAGGTCGATGCCTGCTGGGGGTTCTTCGGGCACTATGAGTTGGACTGCCTGTCCGAGGCACGAGCATTTGTAGATCACCTGACTTTGCGAGAGCTGCACAGACCTGCCGGCGCCGAACAGGGCGCAAGCCCACCCCCGAGTTGAAATGCCCGAAATACTCATATATCTTATTCATGCGTATTCTGGAGATGAGCATGGCAAGCACAAGCGTCACACTTGGCCCCCATTGGGACGAATTCATCGCCCTGATGCTTAAAGAGGGGCGTTACGGGTCAACCAGCGAGTTGATCCGCGCCTCTCTGCGCCTGATGGAGGAGCAGGAAGGTCAGCGGGCGCGGCTTCGCGTTGCGCTGATGGAGGGCAAACAATCCGGTGACGCCGGTCCGCTTGACATGGATGAGATCAAGCGCGAGGCGCGGAGCCGCTCTGGCGCTTCTGATGCGTGAAATCCATCACTCCCAGGCGGCAAAATCCGATCTCGTCGACATCTGGGTCGAGACAGATCGACAGTGGGGCGCGGCGCAGGCGGACCGCTATCTCGACGACATCGATCGTGCCCTGAAGGGGCTCATCGCCAACCCGCAAATGGGATCGGACTGCTCCGACCTCCAGCAGGGTGCGCGTAAACTGATCACGGGTCGGCACCTCGTGTTCTACGAGGTGGACCCGGACAGGATATTCGTGATCCGGGTCCTGCATCAGTCCATGGACGTGCCGAGGCATCTGCGGTCGTCCTGATAACGGGCAAATTTGCACCGGGGCTTTGCCATGAAAGAGCGAGAGACAGGGCGGGAGGGGTGACCCCTCCCGGGTGAGAGAGTGCGCGCGGGGCTTGGGGCCAACCCTCAACCCCGGAGATTGCCGATGAACGCTCACCCCCATTCCGTCCCGCTTGCGCCCGAGGCCGAGACCCCTGCCCGCTCGGAAGCCTCGCGCTTCGCCCAAAACCTTTTGCTGGCTGCGAAAACCCTCGTCCCCCAGTTCGAGGCGGGCAAGCCCATCGACGCCGCTGCCCTGCGCGCCGCGATGGAAGAAGCTTCCGGTGCCAGCGACACCAGTGGTGCCTGGGTCTGGAAGGACGTCTATGAGGCCGCAGAGGTCGCCCAGATCCTGATGCTCTCGCGCTACGGTGCGCTGATACAGCGGCAGGCGGCTACGCCGCACGCCTTTCTTTCCATGATCGAACGCCTCGCCGGTTTGGCGCCCTCTCACACGCGGCGCTCGGAAGACAGCATCCGTCTGCAACAGTTTTCGACCCCTCTGCCGCTCGCAGCCATCGTCGCGCAGGCGGCGGGGTTTCGGGCCGACGAACTCGTGCTCGAGCCCTCGGCCGGCACCGGCATGCTGGCGATCTTCGCCCGGATCGCAGGCGCTCGCCTGGCGCTGAACGAGCTCGCTGAGACCCGCCGCGCGTTGCTGGAGCAGCTTTTCTCCGACGCTGCAGTCTCGGAACACGATGCCGCCTCGATCGACGACCGTTTGGATCGGTCGATCACGCCCTCGGTCATCGTGATGAACCCACCGTTCTCGGCCGCTAGCCACGTCGAAGGCCGGTTCCGGCAGGCCACCAGCCAACATGTTCTGTCTTCCCTTGCTCGCCTCGCGCCCGGTGGGCGTCTCGTTGTCATCACCGGCGAGAGTTTCCGTCCCTCCACCAAGAGTTTCCAGCCTACGTTTCAGCGGATCAGGCAAAGCGCTGACGTGGTGTTTTCCGCAGCCATCGACGGCAAGGTCTTCGCGCGGCATGGCACCACGATCGACACGAGGCTGACGGTGATCGACAAGCGCGTGGCTGGTGCTGAAGAGACCGCACCGGCTGATATTGACGCCGCCTATCATCCGATCTGCGCGACCACGAGTGATCTTCTCTCCGTAGTACTCACCCATTGTCCCGCGCGCCGCAACCCCCTGCCCTGCCCCACTGGCGCGGCTCTTTCGGTGCCACCTCGCCCGACCCGCACCAACCTCCACGCCCTGCGCAACGCAGCACGCAAAGAAACCCGCGCCCTCGCCGAGGAACGCGCGAAGCACCCGTTCGACGACATCGACACGGCCCCGCTCGACTACCTGCCGAAAGCCTGGAGCGAACCCGAGGGCGCGCTGCAGGATACGGTCTACGAAGCCTATGACCTGCAATCGATCCGGATCGACGGCGCGGCCGCTCATCCGACCGCACTCGTGCAATCCGCGGCCATGGCCTCTGTCCCGCCGCCTGTCCCGACCTACCGCCCAATGCTGCCGAAGACCCTCGTCGCGGACGGTCTCCTCTCCGCGCCGCAGCTTGAAAGCGTCATCTATGCGGGCAATGCCCACGAGACGCATCTCAAGGGCTGGTTCAAGCGCGGCGAGATCGAAGGTCAGCTGATGGCAGCGTCTGAGGATGACGAAGGTGCCTTTCGCCTGCGCAAGGGCTGGTTCCTCGGCGATGGCACGGGCTGCGGCAAGGGCCGGCAGGTCGCGGGCATCATCCTCGACAATTGGCTGCAAGGACGACGCCGCGCGGTCTGGGTCTCGAAGAGCGACAAGCTCATCGAGGATGCGCGCCGCGACTGGATGGCGCTTGGGGGGCGTGAAAGCGATATCGTGCCGCTCTCGAAATTCCGCCAGGGGAGCGATATCCGTCTCCCAGAGGGCATCCTCTTCGTCACCTATGCCACCCTGCGTTCTGCTGAACGCGACGGGAAAGCCTCCCGCCTCGATCAGGTGACGTCCTGGCTTGGCGAGGGGTTCAACGGGGTCATCGCTTTCGACGAAAGCCACGCCATGGCGAATGCCGCCGGCGAAAAGTCCGACCGCGGCGACAAGAAGGCATCCCAACAAGGCCTTGCTGGCCTCGCGCTGCAAAATGCCGTTCCCGATGCCCGGGTGCTCTACGTCTCAGCGACCGGCGCGACGGTGGTCGGCAATCTCGCCTATGCCTCCCGTCTCGGGCTCTGGGGCACGGGTGATTTCCCTTTCGTGACGCGGGCCGAGTTCGTTGCCGCGATGGAGGCCGGGGGCATTGCTGCCATGGAGATGATCTCGCGCGATCTGAAGGCGCTCGGGCTCTATCTTGCGCGGTCCCTCTCCTATGCCGGGGTCGAATACGAAATGCTGGTGCATGAGCTGACGCCCGCACAGATCGCGATCTATGACAGCTATGCCGATGCCTACCAGATCATCCACACCAACTTGGAGGCCGCCCTTCAGGCCTCGGGTATTTCCTCCGAGACCGGTACGCTGAACCCCCAGGCGAAATCCGCTGCGCGCTCGGCCTTCGAGAGCAACAAGCAGCGTTTCTTCAATCATCTCATCACCGCCATGAAATGCCCTTCGCTCATCCATGCGATCGAAGCGGACCTGGCCGCGGGGCATTCGGCCGTGATTCAGGTGGTCTCGACCAGCGAGGCGGTGATGGAACGGCGCCTCGAAGAGATCCCGCCCTCGGAGTGGGACGACCTGCAGGTCGATTTTACGCCGCGCGAGAACATCATGGACTACCTCATGCACAGCTTCCCGACGCAGCTCTTCGAGCCCTACTCCGACGAGAACGGCGACCTACGCTCGCGTCCCGCCCTCGATGGTGATGGCAATCCGATTATCTGCCGTGAGGCGGAGCGGCGGCGGGATGAGCTTGTCGAGCATCTCGGTGCCCTTGCCCCGGTGCAGGGCGCGCTCGATCAGATCCTGTGGCATTTCGGGGGCGATGCGGTGGCCGAGGTCACGGGGCGCAAGCGGCGCATCGCGAGGACGCGTGAAGGGCGGCTCAAGGTCGAGAACCGAGCCGCCTCCTCCAACCTCGGCGAAACCCAGGCCTTCATGGATGACGCCAAGCGCATCCTGATCTTTTCTGACGCCGGTGGCACGGGGCGCAGCTACCACGCCGATCTTGGTGCAAAGAACCAGCGCCTCCGGGTGCATTACTTGCTTGAGCCTGGCTGGAAAGCCGACAATGCGATCCAGGGGCTGGGGCGTACCAACCGCACGAACCAAGCGCAGCCGCCGCTCTTTCGCCCCGTTGCCACAGACGTGAAGGGTGAGAAGCGGTTCCTCTCCACCATCGCCCGCCGCCTCGATACGCTCGGGGCCATCACCAAGGGGCAACGCGAGACGGGTGGGCAGAACATGTTCCGCGCCGAGGACAACCTCGAGAGCCCTTATGCACGAGCGGCGTTGCGGCAGTTCTTCTACAAGCTGCGCGCGGGCAAGATCGACGCCTGCTCCTACTCCAGGTTCCAGGAGATGACCGGGCTGACGCTCGATGAGGCGGATGGCACGATGAAGGAAACCCTGCCGCCGATCCAGCAGTTCCTGAACCGCTGCCTCGCGCTCCGCATCGACATGCAGGACGCGATCTTCGAGGCCTTCGGCGGGTTTCTTTCGGCGATAATTGAGGACGCGCGTCAGGCAGGCACCCTCGATGTCGGGCTAGAGACCCTGCGCGCCGAGAAGTTTGAGATCGTTGATCGCAAGGTCATCTTCGAGCATGAGGCGACGGGCGCGACGGCAACTGCGCTGACCGTGGAGCGTATCGATCGCAACGATCCGCTCACTCTGCCCCGCGTCAAAGCCATCTGCGCCGACACAAGAGGCGCGACGCTGTGCTGGAACAAGACCTCCAAACGCGCGGCCCTGATGGTGAAAGCGCCGGCCTTCATGGACGAGGATGGCGTGCCGATCTTGCGGGTGAAGCTCCTGCGGCCCATGGCGACCGAAATCCTCGCGCTGACCGAGTTCTCGAAGTCGCACTGGGAAGAGATCGATGATGCGATGTTCGAGCAGCTCTGGCAGGCCGAGGTCGACGCGGTGCCGGAGTTCACTACATCGAAGATCACGCTGATCTGCGGCCTCCTCCTGCCGATCTGGGACCGGCTGCCCGCCGACAACATGCGGATCTATCGTCTGCAGACCGAGGACGGGGAGCGCGCCATCGGCCGCTTGGTCAGCCAGGAACAGCTTCTCAATGTCTATGCGCGCCTTGGTCTCGACTGCCAGATTGAGATGACGCCGCAGGAGGTGTTCGGCGCGGTCATGGACGCGAAGACGACCCTCAGCCTGCTTGGGGGCTACCAGTTGCGTCGCTCTCTGGTCATGGGACAGCCGAGGCTCGAGCTGATCGGAGCGTCGGGCGCGGCACTGCCCGCATTGAAGGCCTTGGGCTGTTTCACCGAGGTGATCCAGTGGAAGACGCGGGTGTTCATCCCGGTGGATTGCACCGAGGTGCTGGCGCGGGTCCTTGCCGCGCATCCGGTTGGCGCAAGCGCAGCGGATGCAGCCGCATGAGCGCGCGGCGCAGCATCGCAGACCTCTCGGCTGATCTTGCAGACCGCGCCGAGAGTTTCTGCCGCCAGTATTTCCCCGAGGGGTCCAAGCAGGGCAACTATTGGCAGGTTGGCGACACTTCGGGCGCAAAGGGTCAGAGCCTCGCCATCCGGCTGCAAGCTCAGGGTGGGCGCAAAGCCGGATCTTGGACCGATTTCGCGACCGGTGAGTATGGCGATCTGATTGACCTGATGCATGAACGGCTTGGTTCGGTCACGCTCAAGGAAACGCTGAGGGAGGCCCGGTCCTTTCTCGGCGAGGCCCCCTGCCCTTCCTTACCTTGTGACACCCAAAGGGCTGAGTGCCCCGATGCTGCCTCTAGCAAACGCATTGCGCGGGCGCGGAAGCTCTTTGCCGCTGGCAAGCCGGTTCTCGGCACCTTGGCTGCCACCTATCTGCAGGGGCGCGGGATCACACGGCTGGGTCCGGCGCTGCGTTATCACCCGCGGGTTTTCCTGCGGCAGGGCGAGGACGACGCCGATCCGCCGCAAAGGGCCCCTGCCCTGCTCGCGAAGATCACCGACAATCGGGGCCAGATCACCGGCTGCGCACGCTTCTATCTCGACCCGTCCACCGGCGGTTTGGCCGAGATCGAGAGCCCGAAGCGGATCCTCGGACAGCTGCACGGCCATGCCATCCGCTTCTGGTCCGGCAAGGCGCGCAGCGATCTCATCGTCGGTGAAGGTCTCGAGAACACCCTCTCGGTCGGCACGGCTCTCTCCGAGTTTGACCTCGCCTCCTGTCTCACTGCCACCCATCTCGGCCTCTTCATCCCGCCGCCGGGGATCAAGCGTATCTGGATCGCGCGGGACAATGACGAAGCGGGACGAACCGCATCACTGAGACTGCGTAACCAACTGGAATCGCTTGGTATTGCCTGTGGTGGTCTCGTGCCAAACATGGGCGATTTCAACGACGATCTGCGGGCATTTGGCAAAGATGCGCTGCGCCGGTCGTTGCTTGAGGCCATGAAAGTACAAGGTCTGGAGATCGAGGACGGGTGAGCGCCAGCCCCATAAGTGACGTCCGACAGGGCAAAGGTTCCGCGGGTTCGATCTGAACCCGTTTGGAAAAGAGGAGCGATGGACCGGCGGGTCGGAGCAGAGTGCTCCTCGCCCGGACAGCAATGCGCCCCGCACCAGAAAATTCCCCTGAGCCTTCGGCTCATTCCTCGCGGGAGCAATTTTCCGGCCCTGGGCGCATTCTCCGCTGCGCTCCGATCCTGACGGATGCGGCCCGGTCGCCGCCGGTCCTGTTATCGCCCCATCCAAATCGGGTCAGATCAATCAGAGGAACCAGACAATGCCCCATCAGACAGACATCCCCGAGGAAACCGGCGTAACCTCCGCCATCCTCGACCACCTCGCACTTCATGGCGCAACACCAGGACCCGGCGAGACCGATCATCGCCCCCTGCCCCAGCCTGACGAGGTCGAGCTCGCCATGGCGACACTTTTCGACACCACTATCGGCCTCCTCACCGGCAGCCAGTTGGAAGACAATCTCGAAGAGATGCTCTGGTCCCTCACCTCGATCTTCCATCGCCGGCTTGCCCATATCCAGAAGCTTCTCGACGATAACGAATTCGAGGTCCGGGAAAGTTTGGCCATCCAGGACGGTTCCGAGGTCGCTTCGGTTGAACTGGAACGCCTCCAGTTGATCGGGCTTAAGCTCTGGGACCATCGCGACGCCTTCGAACAGATGCGCGATCTGGCCGTGGACCACTTCTCGGCCGCCACCGGGTCTCCTTGGCTGCCCCGCACCGGTTCCAAGGTCTCGCATCGCGGCCTGACTTCCGCCGTGGTGGACAGCCGGGCCTATCTCTCGGCCAAGCGCCGCAAAGAGACCGAGGTGCACTGCCCCGAAGGCACGCGGATCGCTTTCTCGGGCGGGGATTATCACGCCTACGATCTGATCTGGTCCGTCCTCGATGCCACCCATACGAAATATCCCGACATGGTGCTGCTGCACGGCGGTACGCCCAAAGGTGCCGAGATGATCGCGGCCCGCTGGGCAGATACCCGTGGCGTTACCCAAGTGGTCTTCAAGCCCGACTGGAAGAGCCACGGCAAGGCCGCCCCCTTCAAGCGCAACGACAAGATGCTCGAAACCATGCCACAGGGTCTGATTGCCACGCCCGGTTCGGGCATCACCGAGAACATCGTCGACAAGGCCCGCAAGCTCGGAATCCGCATCAAGAGGATCGGGGCTTAGGCCCCGGTTCACGCCCCGCGCAAGAGGTCCTGTACGACGGAAGGCTTCTTGGCGATCAATGCCAGCAGAACCTGTGCTGGGCCTGTCGGGTGCCGGCGCCCGTGTTCCCAGTTCAGGAGCGTACCTTTCGCGACGCCAATGCTCTTGGCGAACTCGGCCTGGGACAGGCCCGTCCGTTGCCGGACTTCGGCGACATCGACCTCCGCCACGGACACTTCATGCACTTTGGCGTCGGCCAAATCGCCATTCGCGAAGGCCAGAGCCTCTTCGAGGCCCTTGGATACAGATTTGAATGCACTCATTTTGCGTCGATGCTCCTTGGCCACGGCTGTTTTGCTGGGGCAGTAAGATACTTCGGCTTGAGCAACTAGCTATGGCCGTAGGTAAGATTAACCTTGCAAATCTTCCGTATCGTGGAGTAATTGCAAGGTATGTACAAACGCAAGACCCAACAATTCGTTCAGTCTTCCTTGGAGAGCCAAGCGGCTGTGGTCCTTCTCGGCCCCCGACAGGTCGGAAAGACAACACTTGCACTCGACATCGCATCAGAGCGCCCATCTGTCTATCTCGACCTTGAGCGTGAGGCGGACAGGCAAATCCTGACTGAACCAGATCTCTATCTGGACGAACAGGCGGGCAAACTCGTCATCCTCGACGAGGTGCAGCAGATGCCTGACCTCTTCAGAACCTTGCGCGGCCAGATCGATCAGCGTCGGCGGGCCGGGTTTCGGACGGGACAGTTCCTGCTATTGGGATCGGCTTCCAATATCCTCTTGCACCAAACGGCGGAATCCCTCGCCGGTCGTGTTCGATATGTTGAAATGCCCCCCTTGCAGCCTGACGAGGTGGGGGCCGATCAGTTGAACTTGCTCTGGCTGCGCGGCGGCTTTCCCGACAGCTTTCAGGCCGCGAGCGATCGGGCAAGTATGGACTGGCGTCTGGATTTCCTGCGCACCTATCTGGAGCGAGACATCCCTGCCCTCGGACCTCGGATTCCGGCAGCGACCTTGCGGCGGTTCTGGACGATGCTTGCGCATGTCCAGGGCGGCCTTCTGAACGCCGCGGCCCTTGCCGAGGGATTGGGCGTGTCCGGCCAGACCGTTGGGCGCTACCTCGATCTGCTCGTCGATCTCATGCTGGTGAGACGCCTGCAGCCCTGGCACGAGAATGTCGGCAAGCGTCTGGTGAAATCGCCAAAGGTCTATGTGAGAGACAGCGGCATCGTGCATGCGCTGTTGGGCATCGGCACGACAGAAGGCTTGCTCGGGCACCCGGTCGTCGGTGGCAGTTGGGAGGGGTTCTGTATCGAGGCGCTTCTTGCTGCCGCCCCTTTAGGCACCGAACCTTTCTTCTATCGCACTTCGGCCGGTGCTGAACTCGACTTGGTTTTGCGTTTGCCAAGCGGCGACATCTGGGCTGTTGAGATCAAACGGACGACTGCACCAAAGGTTTCGAGAGGATTTCACACAGGGGCCGAGGACATTGGAGCCAACCGAAAGCTCCTGGTCTATGCCGGTGAGCATGAGGTCCCCGTCGCGAAGGACATTCGAGCGTTACCACTGGCACATGCAATCGAGTTGTTGAGCGCGCTATGACCTCGTTTTTATCTCTGGCTCAGGACACTTCCATTGGTCTGAGGATAACAGCGACACGCGAAGAATCTCAGAGCCAGGTCTGGCCATTAGTCGGGCACCAGAGCGGATGAGTGTCTGGCAACTCGATGGTATCTGGACGCCTGCATCTCCGAATGCGAACGCAAACGCCCCTGTGATGCCACGGAAGGATGGGCGAATGCTCTGCCGTTGCCATCGATTTGTGATCTGACGGCTTTGGTCTTCGAAGAGTCTTGAAGTTTGGATGGACGAGAAGACAATCCCTACTCCTTGCGGCATCTCTCTCGTCTGTTCCCCTACTTTCCTTCATGGCCACCGCACTTCTCCCTTTGTCTGAGTTGCATGACATGCTGGTCGCAGCTGTCGTCCCGTCCACAAAGGTTGTCGCCGATCTTTTTCCCCTGACCCTGCGGGTCATTCCGCGCGGACCAAAAAGACCGGCGCCTGCCCCTCTCCGCTGCGCTCCGCCTTCGGTGTGGCCGGGCCTTGGCCAGCTGCAAGGTGACCATCATTGCAACGCAAACAAGGAGAAGAGCAATGACCACGAACTGCATCAAATTCACCAGCGCCGACATCGAAACCGCCAAGGGCGTCGGCTCCATCTCGACCCTGACCTTCGACCTCGACATCACGGTCGAACCCGTCGCGAGCTCGAACCCGATGGCCCCCACGCACCGCGTCCTCGGCCGCTCCCCGCGCGGCAAGTTGGTCGAGTGCGGCGGCATCTGGAAGAAGCAGAACAAGGAGACCGGCGCTGACTACTACACGCTGACCATCCGCGACCACGGCTTCAACGCCAACCTCGGCAAGGCCGCGAACCAGGACGATCTGTCCCTGCAGGCCGTCATCCCCTGGGGTCCCAAAGACGCCGCGTGACGGCTAAGGCCGGTCGGTTCTCCACCGACCGGCCCATCAAGACTCCAATCTTGAACGCGTTCAAGATTGGAGTTTTAGGGGTGGTGGAGCTTCTAAATAAGCGCCTGAAACTCATAGGCGCGTGGTATCTTTATTTTTCCTCCAAAACCGTGCTACCATAGAAGCAGAATCGAGTCGAACTCGGACCCAACCGAAGTCAGGGCTTAGGAATGAGCGGTAGTCTAGAACAGTTTTTGACGGACCTGTCACGTGGGCTTGAGCGCACGATGGTGGCAGTGAACAAGGAACTCACCTTGCGTCAGCGCATCAAGCGCACGTGGTCAATGCGCCAGTGCGCAAGGTTTATGAACGTCAGTATTCAGTATCTAACCAAGTTC
Organism: Sulfitobacter pacificus; assembly: GCF_030159975.1. Classification (NCBI taxonomy): domain Bacteria; kingdom Pseudomonadati; phylum Pseudomonadota; class Alphaproteobacteria; order Rhodobacterales; family Roseobacteraceae; genus Sulfitobacter; species Sulfitobacter pacificus. The sequence continues at coordinate 4,917 of NZ_BSNL01000006.1, read as the reverse complement.
GCCAATTCGAGCGACGACTTTCCCGCGGGCGAATATGTTGGAAGAGAGCGTGTTTTCACGCTTTCCGAATTGATGCACATGCGGGCCCTTCTGGCGGCCTCGGCAAAGCGGCCCTACGACTACCTAGCCTGGCGCAAACCCGACGCCCCCTTACCCGTCATCTCGTTTGCCAGCCAGAAAGGGGGCACGGCTAAGAGCCTGAGCGCCGCGCATTTTGCGCAGTATCTCAGCTTGCATTACGGCATGCGCGTTGGTGTCATGGATGCAGACCCGCAAAGCACGATAACGCTCTACTTTGTCGGGGGTGAAGGTCTTCCCCAGATGCCCGACGAAAACACCGCCTCCATGGTGGACTTTGCCGGCCTCTTCCAGTCGGAAGATGCGCCATACACTGATCACGATGCGCAGACGCTCGACAGCTTCTTTCTAAAGACCTCCTGGCCGGGGCTGCGTCTGCTGCCGGCACATGGCGAAACGTCTGAGGGAGAGATCCAGATTGCGCGCCTTGTGCGAGAGGCCCCCGCCGGAAAGAGCTTCTATCGCTACCTGCGCGATGCCCTTGATCGCTGGAAAGCGGGCCACCCGCCAAAAACGCTGCCCAACGAATTGGTAGTCGAGGGCAAGGTCGATCAGCAGCGACTGAACGCTGCGCTGACCGAGACCCTCGATGTCATCATCATCGACTATCAGCCTGCGTTGACACTTTTCCAGCTGAATAACGTGATTGCGTCGACTTCGCTGGTCATCCCGCAAACCATGAAGGGGTTTGACATCGCAACGCTGTCGACCTTTGTGACCGGCCTGCTGGGGATGCTTCAGCATATTCTGGCCCATGAACGGATCGAAATAGGAACTGGTGCCAACATGCTGTTGCCGACGATCGTCCAACGATCCAATGCGCAGGATCTAAACCACATCGGAAACCTGCTGGAACACTGCCCCACGGAAATTCTGCCGGTGTTTTATCTGCGTTCCGACGCAATCTCGAATGCGTCGGACGTCTATCAATCCGTATACGAATATGAGCCGGACACGCCGGGAAAACGCAAGGGGATCAACCGGTTCATCACGAATGCCGATGCGGTTAACGACGCCATAGTATCGCGACTCTGGCCGGGCTTCGAACGCGGTTATGCCAATACATGGATGGACGAGTTCTATGAAGATGACGGCGAGGGTGAAGCATGAAACGCAGTATTCCAAGGTCGCTGGTCAGCAAGGCTACTAGTCCCGACACATCCAAGGAGCGCACGCCCGGTCCCGAAGGCCGGGCAGAAACGGGCGACGCTGTTTCTACTCCTTTCAAGGGGGCCGGCAGTGCTTGGAAATCAGGGGCGCTTGCGCAATCGCAAGCCGCTGTGGAGCGAAGCAGAGCTGAGCTTTGTTCGGATATCTTAAACGGCCGCCACGAAATAAGCCTGTCGCCAGACCAGATATCAGATCCGATGGGGACAGACCGCCGTCAAGACTGGATGTCCCAGGAAGCATTCAGGTCTCTGGTAAACAGCATTGCCTCGAACGGGCAGGACACACCCATTCTGGTGTGGCCCGAGGATCCGGATTGGGAGCCGGATCCGTTGGAGCCGTCGAACGTCACTGGTGTTCCATTTGTCATGCTTACAGGACGCCGCCGACTGGCGGCCGCGTCGGAGTTGGGTTTACCTCTTCGTGCAATCCTCGCTTCGCCGGAAGCGCGAAACGCCGAGAACAGCAAGTTTGAGATGTTGTTTCTGCGGTTCCGCGAGAATGAGGAGCGCGAGAATCTTAGCCCATTTGAGCGTTTGGTTTCGATTGGTGAAATGTATGAAACGTTGGCTTCTGGGGCAGACAAGCTGACAGCTGTGGCCTTCGCAAAGAAAATTGGCGTGCATGAGAGCCTAGTCTCACGAGCGAGGTCTGTTTTCGCTGCGCAGGATCAGATCTTGAACGCGTTCAAGAATGTCTACGACATGAGCTTTCGTGATTTGCAGGGAGCCTTAGCGAGCTTGGAGAGGGTGAACAAACCCAAGCTCAAACCGAAGGCAAAGCCCAGAAAGCTCACGGTCAAACGCAAGGTGGGCAACCGAAATCTTTCGGCGACTTCAGTCGATGGAAACCTATCCATCAAGGTTGCAGGTGTGCCGATAGACCAAGAGCGTCTCGAGAAGCTCGGAGATTTAGTCGCCGACTACTTGAGCGCCGAAGGTTCGGGGAAGGAAACCGACTGACGACAATGTCAGCGACATATCCTCCAGAACGACGAGGCAAGGAGCAAAAAGGAACGACAATCGAAATAAAGGCAAAAGAAAAGCCCCCAAGCGGTGTGGCCTGAGAGCTGATCTTAATGGTTTGGTCACCTTCAAGATAAGTCTCGCAGGATTCACTGTCAACGACGAACGCTCCTGAGCGAACGGCTTTCTTTTGCCTCCACATAAACGGAGGTGAGATACAGGCATGAAACATACAGGTTGGCGCAAGCCGACACCGGGTCTTGGGGTTGCTGAGCAACTTGCCCAAGCCGGTGAACGGGTAGCAGTACCCAAAACACGGGCATTCGTGGCACTTAAGCGCGTGGGGGCACATATCGGCTTGAAGGCCGGAGACATGTTGCTCCTCGACACGCTCGGGGCCTTTACCCAGGCCCAGGACTGGGAGGAGGGGCAGCGTCCGATCGTCTGGGCGTCGAACGCCTATCTGATGGAGCAAACGGGTTTTTCGCTGTCTGCCCTCAAGCGCCACGCGCGGCGCCTTGCTGAGATCGGCGTGATCTCCTTCCAGGATAGCCCCAATGGCAAGCGGTGGGGCCGCAGAGACGTCGATGGCCGCATCGTCGAGGCCTATGGCTTCGATCTGTCGCCGCTCTCAGCCCGTGTCGAGGAGTTCGAGGAGCTTCATGCTGAGTTGCAGGCTGAACGCGAGCTCTGCCTACGCCTGAAGCGCCAGATCACTGTGGCGCGCCGGATGATCCGAGCCCGGATCGAGGCAGCTCTCAGCAGCGCTCTGCGTGGGCCCTGGAGGCAATTCACGGGGCTTTTTGAGGAGCTTCTGGAACGACTTCCGCGCCGTCATGAAGCTTCAGAGCAGTTGGAGCGGCTATTGGCATGGTTCAAGGAACTCCAAGAACGGGTCGAGGCGGCTTATCTTAAGGCGACTGTTGCGACAAAACCTGTGGAAAACACCGATGATAAACACGCCCAAGTCACGAAGAAGACTCAAGAAATGAACCCCAGGGAGGTCATTTCTGAACCTCATATACTAATTACAAACCAACTTAATCCTGTAACTAGTAATTCCTCTGAAAAAGAGGAAGCGGCGGGTGTGGTGCCTAATGCCCAACCCGAAGAGCGGGTTGATAGGGAGCTGGAAGACTGGGTTGCCGAGGTACGCAAGAAGCGGACAGCGCTCGATCTGCCGACAATCATGCAGGCCTGTCCGGAATTCGCATCCTGGGCGCGGAATTTGGGTGGATTCCTGAAAGATTGGGGCGATCTGCACCGGGTTGCCGGTCAACTCAGGCCGATGATCGGGATCTCTGAGCATGCCTGGAACGTGGCGCAGGACCGAATGGGCACCCAGGTGGCCACGGCCGCGTTTGCCCTCGTCTTCGAGAAGCACAGTGCGGGCGAGGTTGCCTCGCCGGGCGGCTATCTGCGGGGCATGGTCGAGAAGGCCGGGGCAGGGGAGCTGCATCTCGAGCGCAGCTTCTATGGTAGGCTCAGTGGGCAGGCGGCGTGATAGGGCAGGGGCTCAGAGACCGGCGGCTTTGGTCAGGTTCACCCGGAACCGGTCCCGGCGGCGCTGATAGCGGCGGGTCATCTCGGCGGAAGCGTGGCCGAGGTGTTTCTGGACGTAGCGCTCGTCGACTTCGGCGGAGCTGGCGAGACCGGCGCGCAACGAATGGCCGGAGAACAGCGCCAGGCGGTCTTTCTCAGGCAGGTCCGACCGGATGCCGGCGTCGAGCACGGTGCGCTTGATCAGGCGCGCGACGTGTTTGTCGTTGAGGCGTGTCTCCAGCGCCTTCTTGCCGTCCCGCGAGGTGCCGACAAAGATTGGGCCAAAGTCGATCTTGGCGAAGTGCAGCCATTGTTCGAGCGCATGGACAGGGCAGGTCTGATCCTTGGAGCCGCGGCCGATCTCGACCTCGCGCCAGCCGGTCTTGGCATTGAGGGTGAGCAGGGTGCCCTTGTCGAACACTTCAACCCAGCCGCCCGAGTCCGGCGTGTCGTCCTTGTGGACATCGAGGCTGACGATTTCCGAGCGACGAAGGCCGCCGGCGTAGCCCAGCAGCAGGATCGCGCGATCCCTGAGGCCGCGCAGGTCAAAAGGCAGGGTGGCCACCATCGCAAGGATGTCATCGGCCAGGATCGCTTCCTTTTGCACCGGCGGACGGGCGTGTTTGCGTTTGATCCCGGCCAGCACGGTGGCGATATGGCGGTTCTTGCGATCGAGGGCAAAGCCGCGCTGCGCATAGTTCCAGGCGAGGCCCGACAGGCGGCGGTCGATGGTGCTGACCGATAGGGCAGGGGAGGGGCCCGCTCCGGACGCCAGGTCCGCAAGGTAGAGCCCGATCATTTCGGGCGACGGGGGCAGAGTCTCCGCGCCCTTCATCCGGCACCAGCGCGCGAAATGCGCCCAGTCTTTCGCATAGGCCTTCAGCGTATTGTCCGAGGCCGCGGCGCGCGCATAGTCGCGCGCGGTATCCACCAGCCGATCGAGCGTGCCTGAACCAGCCACAAAGGAAGGAAGGCTCAAAGCCTCGCTGCTGGGATGATCTCTCTCGTTGTTCTCGCTGACCGAAGGCCCATTTGGCGGCTTTGAGATCGATTTCTCGTTGTTTTCTGACTGTCGTTCTTGTTCCATGAGTGGACACTAACGTATTGATATTATTGTGTTCATGTTCTTGTTTCATTCCCGGATTATAGTTTCATTATCGGACAT